>CAZNQJ010000166.1:0-4491 GCA_964575205.1 uncultured Campylobacterales bacterium
CTTTATCACCCACCTTCACGGCGACCACTACTACGGGCTTCCGGGGCTCCTGGCCACCAAAAAGCTCGACGGCGTGCTGGAGCCGCTGACCCTCTACGGCCCGAAAGGGATCAGCACCTTTCTGGCCTGCGCTCTGGACATCTCGGAGGCGCATCTGGGGTATCGGCTCGATATCATCGAGTATACAAGCGGTGACGACTACCTGTTCGACAAGTTCGCACTGAAGCTCCTGCCTCTGGTCCACTCCAAAGAGAGTGTCGCCTTCTATATCAAAGAGAACGACATCACCGACAGGCTGAATGAAGCGAAGCTGCGGGCGCTCGGGCTGGAGCCCTCCCCGCTTTACGGCGAGCTAAAGAGAGGCAACCGCATCTCCTTTGAGGGCAAAACACTTGAACCGGAAACCTTTATGCTCGAACCGGTCGTCGGCCGCTCCCTCATCATTGCAGGCGACAACAGCAGCCCCGCTGTCCTGGGAAGCTACCTCGAAGATCTTGACCTGCTGGTGCATGAGTGCACCTATACGCAGGAGGTCTATGACAAACTGGTGACAAAGGTGCTGCACACAACCGCCAAAGAGCTCGGCACTGAGGTTCAGAAAAAGCGCGTCAAAAATCTGATCGCCGACCATATCGATCCCCGCTATAACAGGAACGGCCCCCTGGATGTCGGAATGATCTACGATGAGATCAAGAGCCGATATGAGGGGCGGCTCTTTGTCGCCGACGATTTTGACACCTACCGTCTCGGCAGGAACGGTGTGGTTGAAAAACTGTAGGCAGCATTTTTTCGGCGCTGCGGGCGCACTCAACCGTTCGGACACATAATCTGACTGTTACATCGCCGATGCGCCTCTTTATTTGCGTAAGGACAGAATGCCTTGCGTTTGTTCTTTAAAATCAGGTAAACTTTAAAATAGTCGATTTTAGAACAGGGAGTAACAGAATGGAAAAGAAGAGAGAGAAGTGGTTTTTGGCGGTTGCTTCAAACGATCTTGAAACGATTGATGAGATGCTTGATAAGGGTTTCAATGCCAATACCCCCGACAGCGGGGGTGAAAGCGCCTTGAAAAAGGTCGCAAAAAAACTCTATGCCGCGATTTTGGATATGGAGTGGGAGACAGAAGACCGCCTCAAAGAGATCGCCGCAACGCTCGTTATCCACGGGGCCGAGCAGGAAGATCTCGGGCACAAGGGCGGTGAAGCCTGCGATATCATTCACGCCATTACCCTGCACATTATCAAAACCGCCGCACTCAAGGGCAAAATGGCGCCTATCAACGAACTGATAGCAAACGGCCAGATCTGGTTCCGCAAAGAGAATCCTGCCGCCAAAGAGCAGTTTCTGACTGCCGTCAGGCATAAAGATATTATCGGCATCGAGAAGATGTTCGAATACGAACAGATAGGTTTTCCGCCGACACAGTAACAGCAAACCTTTCCGAAGTGCCATCCTCGGCTTTAGCTATTGACACATGATGTTTGATCAAGAAGGAGAGATGCTTGAGAACCGTTCTTTTGTTCATACTATTCTCTTTTACTGCAGCGCAGGCAGAGACCCTCGGCGAGATCATGCAGATGATCGACGCCAATCCCCAACTTAAATCTGCCGAGCAGAAAAGCAAGGCCTCAAAAGCACGCTATGCCTCGCAGCAGTCCGCCAACTACCCCAGCCTGGATGCCGTCTACTCGGCCAACTACCTTTTTGACAAACCGGTTGTCTATTTGAATCTTCCCGGTACAGGTTCTGCCGGAGAACTGCAGATGCAGTCGCAGAACCAGTATGACGGCGCCCTCAGGCTCTCCTACATGCTCTTCAGCGGCTTTGCGGCAAGCGCTTCGATCGATATGGCAAAGTATGCGATGCAGCGCAGTGAACTTGAGGCCGAGGATGTAAGACGGAACCTCTCTCTCGGCAGCGTCAATGCCTATGCAGCAGCCGTCGCGGCAGCGCAGTTTTTAACTGCGCAGGAGGAGGCCCTCGAGGCGATAAAAAAGAGTTATGAGAAGGCAAAAGGCATGTTCGACCAGGGCATGGCCCCTCCCTCCGAGCTCTACCGGATCGAGGCGGGGTATCATGCGATCGAAGCCGAAGTCACCCGCGCCAAAAACCAGTACCGCATCGCACTCAGTACCCTCTCTTTTCTGGCAGATCAGACGATATCGGAGGTATCGGAACTTCCGCAATACCGGGATATCAGCGAAGAGGAGCTGTTGAAACAGGCACTTGAGAAGCGGCCCGATCTTCAGGCACTGAAAAAGATCCTCGCACTGCAGCAGAGCCGTGTCGATCTGGGAAAGAGCGGCTACTACCCCAAGGTCACGCTTTACACGCAGCTGGCGCAGCACGGCGACAGCTGGCGGCTGGGCGGGGACGGCTACACCAACAAAGACCGCAGCGCCGCAGGTTTTAAGATCAATTACAACCTTTTCGAGGGGTTCAAAAGCCGGTACGAGATCGAAGCCGCGAGAGAAGATGCGCTCTCGGCGCGGTGGACGATAACCTCGTATGAAGAGGCGATCAAAAAAGAGTTAAGAGAGAGCTATCTCAGTTTTTCATCCTTTAAAAGCGAACTTGGAGCCGACAGGGCGCAGGTCAAGGCGAGGCAATCCTATTATGATCTGGTCAGGGGCGAATTCGACAACCAGTTGGCCGATGCCGACCAGCTCAGCCGCGCCATCTCCTCACTGGCAGCGGCACGATCAGCCCTGGCAGCTGCCCGGGCGCGTGCCTATGCCGCGTATGCGCGCATGCTGCTGCAGGTCGATGTAGCGACCTTCCGGGAGGCGCTCTCTTCGGATCAGCCGCAATCAGAAACCTTCAGGAGTGAAAATTGAAATTTAAAAAATATATTGTTGTCGCTGTTTTGGCACTGCTGGCAGCCGTTGCCCTCTTTTTTATCTACCAGAAGCTCAACCCGAAAGAGCTGGCGGATAATCTGGTAGCGAGTACGGGCAGGATCGACGGCGATCTGATCCTTCTCAATGCCAAATATCCCGGACGTATCGACGAGATAACGGTGGAAAACGGCAGCAGCGTCAAAAAAGGCGGACTCATCGCACATCTCAAAAGCGGTGAGACAGAGGCAAAACTGGAACAGGCGGCTGCGCAGATGCAGGCCCTGCAGAGACAGCTCGGCGCCAGCCGAAAAGAGCTTCAGATGCTGGAGCAGACCCTGCCAAACAGTGTCAAAAAAGCCTACAAAGCGCACACCATAGCCCAGGCACAGATCGCCGAACTTACCGCCTCCGTTGAAAGTCTGGAACTGACCGTCCGTCAGGATGAAAAAGATTATCGGCGTTTTCAGACGATGTTCGGGGAAAAACTCATTGAAAAACACAAGGTCGAGCTGGCCAAATTAAAACTCGAGAGCGACAGCAACCGACTGCACTCCCTGAAGCAGAAACGCGATCAGGCGCAGAGCAGTGCGAAGATCGCCGCCCTCAATACCGAAGATGCGAAAACTGCACTCTCGAAGATAGCCATCTTCAAAGAGAGGCTCAAAGCGCAGGAGGATCAGCTCAAAGCAGCGCAGGCCGCCCGCAGAGAGGTGGAGGCCGTGCTTTCGGAGATGACGCTGAGATCGCCGGTCGACGGTTTTGTTGTCGACAAGACGGCACAGGCCGGCGAGGTTGTCGGCGCAGGCATGCCGGTGGCCTCGCTCATCGACCCTTCGGCGCTCTATTTAAAGATCTTTGTCGATACGATGCAAAACGGAAAGATCAAGATCGGCGATAAGGCGCTCATCTTTCTCGATGCCTATCCCGACAGGCCCATCGCCGCCAAAGTGGTCAGGATCGCCCAGAAAGCGGAGTTTACGCCCAAAGAGGTCAGTGTCCGAAGCGACAGGATCCAGCGGGTCTTCGCCGTCGATCTCAGGCCGGAGAAACCCGAGCCCATGCTGAAACTCGGCATTCCGGCCATCGGCGTTATCAGCCTCGACGGCAAAGGGCTGCCACAAAGCCTGGATGAGATGCCCCCGCTATGAAAACCGCGCTACTGCATACACCTGCCGGAAAGTGAAGAGGGATGGCTGATCTCTCCGTCAACGGTCTCAGCGTATTCTACAAGAAGAAGCGCGCCATCGGCCATGCCGGTTTTGAAGCCGAACGCGGCGAGATCATCGGCTTTATCGGGGCCGACGGGGCCGGCAAAAGTTCGCTGATGTACGCGATCGCCGGGGTAAAACGTTTCGAGGGGAGCGTGGCCTTTCAGGAGAGCCGATACGCTTCGCCCCGGGAGGCCGAGACGGTCAAAGAGAAGATCGGGTTTATGCCGCAGGGAATCGGACTGGTGCTCTATAAAAACCTTACCGTCAACGAGCACCTCGATTTTTTTGCCGATATCAGAAGCGTGAAAAAAGACCGGGAGTTCAGCGCCTATAAGAGCCGTCTGCTGCAGATGGCCGGGCTGGATGCAGTCGGAGAGAGGCGCGCAGAAGAGCTCAGCGGCGGCATGATGAAACGCGCCGCAATCGCGCGGGCGATAGCT
>CAZNQJ010000167.1:0-4473 GCA_964575205.1 uncultured Campylobacterales bacterium
CTCTGCTCCGGACATCGCCGGGCAGGGTATCGCCAACCCGATCGCAACGATCGCAAGTGCTTCGATGATGCTTCGTTATGCACTCAATGAAAATGCGGCAGCCGATCGCATCGACAAGGCGATCAAAAAAGCCCTTGCCGAAGGTTATCGTACCCAGGACATCGCGCAGTTTGATGCGAAAGAGATCTGTTCTACCAGTGAAATGGGTTCTATCATCGCCAACTACGCGGTCAAATGTTCTAAATAAAGACTTTTTTTCGAACCTGTATTGTCTATACAGGTTCCAGTAAACAGTTTTAAGAGAGTCAATAACGATGAAGCAGTACCGAATTTTAATTGAAGCCAAAGATGAAAAAGGCCTTGTCTATAAGATAGCAAGCGTCATTTACAACCATCAGCTCAATATCATGTCCAACAACGAGTTCGTTGATAAAGAAAACGACAAGTTTTTTATGCGCAGTGTGGTTGAAGGGGTCGTAGATGCCACAGAGCTTGAGCGTGAGCTGCAGGCGGTACTGCCGAAAGAGTCCAGTATCGAGATCGTCAAACCCGGCAAGAAAAACATTGTTTTAATGGTAACAAAAGAGTCGCACGCCCTGGGTGATATTCTGATCCGTTACGAAGCGGGCGAGCTGGATGCGAATATTTTGGCGGTCGTCTCCAACTATGACATACTGGAATCACTTGTCAGCAAGTTCGATATCCCTTTTATCACGGTTTCGCATGAAGGTCATGACAGAGACGCGCATGAAACGGCTGTTCTAGAGGTGCTTGGCAAATTTAACGATATCGATTATATTGTCCTGGCCAAATATATGCGTATCCTGACCTCACGTTTTGTCGAGGCCTATGAAGACAGGATCATCAATATTCACCACTCGTTTCTGCCGGCATTTATCGGAGCCAACCCCTACAAACAGGCGTATGAGCGCGGGGTGAAGATCATCGGTGCAACGGCGCACTTTGTCAACAACAACCTTGACGAAGGCCCGATCATCGCACAGGAGATCAAGCATATCGATCATGCCTACAGCTGGCGCGATATGCAGCGCTCAGGGCGCGATGTCGAAAAGATCGTCCTTTCGCGCGCACTAAAACTGGCACTCGAAGACAGAATTTTCGTCCATGCCAACAAGACGGTCATCTTCTGATGTTCAACATCGTCCTTGTCACCCCGCAGATCCCCAACAACACCGGCAGTATCGGCCGTCTTTGCGTCAATACGGCTTCGTCGCTTCATCTCATCAAGCCGCTCGGTTTTGACATCAATGAAAAAGCGGTGCGCAGGGCAGGGCTGGACTACTGGCATAAACTGGATCTGCATGTCTGGGACGACCTTGATAGTTTTTTTGCTGCCCAGAAAGAAGATGCACGCTATTTTTTCGGTACGACCAAAACAGAGACGCCCTATTTCGAACAGGAGTTCAGAGAGGGCGATTTTCTCTTTTTCGGCAGTGAGACCGAGGGACTCCCGGCGGCGCTGCTTGCACAAAACCCCCGGCAGTGTATGACTATACCGATGACAAAAGAGGGGCGCAGTCTCAACCTCGCCGTCAGTACGGGGATCATCCTCTATGAAGCGATCAAACAAAATTTCAGTTCTTACAGGAAGCTAATGTGAGCAGTTTTATGGATATTGTCGTTTTAATACTTTTCATTCTCTTTCTCTTTTTCATCTTTCGAGGCTATCATCAAAGCAAACTCGAAGAGCGCGAAGAAAAAACGCCGGTACAAAAAGGCGAAGAGAAGCGCGAGTAAAATGTTTCCGAAACACTGAAAGAAATTTCCGTACCGCCTATAAGATCTTATCCGCCCATTCGCTCATCGAGCGTTCCAGCCTGTCTAAAAATGATTCCGCTTTTTCAATAATCTTTGCCATTTGTCATCCTTTTTATCAACTTTATGGCTACATTCTAAAAGTTATAAGAATATTGCTTATAAAATATTGCAAATTGACATATTATTTCGCTAAAGTGTGACAGGCATTTATCATTATGTCATGTAAATTATATAAAAGGATGGGACATGAAAAGTTTTAGCGAGATCGTCGAAGAGATCAAAGATATCATCTCATCAGATATCCCCGGTAAAAAAGTGTTTGATAAAGATGTCGCACAGGCTCTTGATATTACGCAAATGAATTTTGCCACGATGAAAAAGCGCGATAAGATTCCCTTTGAGGAGCTGCTTAACTTTTGCGCCAAGCGCTCCATCGCGATCAACTGGCTGCTCTATGACCAGACACCTGAATCGCTGATCGAGCCGACGAACCAGGTCTATATGGTCCGTTACTTCAATGCGGTCAATGCATCAGCCGGCGGCGGCGGCTTTCTGGATGAAGGCGAGGAGAGCGAGAACCTGGCGATCGAACCCCATTTTGTCTCCGTTCTCGGCGGCGAGCGGGAGCTGAAGAACATTCAGGCCGTGAATGTGAGCGGTGATTCGATGGAACCGACCTTTCTCCACGGGGATATCATCTTTTTAAACCGCGCCAAGACCGATATCTCACGCGGCGGCATTTTTGCTATTCAGACCGAAGAGATGCTGCTGGTTAAACGATTACAAAAGCGTATAGATGGTAAAATCGATATTATTTCAGATAATAAAGATTTTTATCTGCCGCAAGTCGCTTCACCGGAGCAGATCAATGTACTTGGTCGTGTTGTAGGACGTTATGGCAGTGTAGAATAAGAAGGGAGATGCGTTTGCATCACATCGCGGATTTACGCCCTGTCATCTTGGCTGCAGCCTTGACTTCTCTCCTGCTTTTTAATGCTTTCGGGGCAGAAGCGGTACTCTTAGAAGGGAGCCGGGCCCTGGAGAGTATTGAAAACAGTATGGAAGATTTGCCAGAGCCGCAGGAGTTCGATCGCACAACTATTGCGGATCTCATTGCGACACAGGAGCTCAATGCCACGACGAAGGGTTATTGTATAACGCCTGTCTATCCCCATCTTATCGAAGACCTCTATCGTTTTCCGCAAGAGATCGAGGTCTATGCCAATAAGAGTGCGCTGAGCCATAAACGTTTCTACGCAGTTCAAAAAGCTTTTGACAAAAATTATTTCTCGGTATGGCACTATACAAAACCGCCTGAATCTTCTTTTACGGCCCGTTGGCCATTTCGTGTCTACAGCCAGGGCTGCTCCTATGGTGACAACCTGCAGCTTTTAGAGTCTTCATGGTTCGACAAGATGCTGGAAGAGGCCAACTTCAAAGCATTCGGTAAAGTAAACCGCTACGGCTTGACACTCCATTTCGCATCACTTCGCAACTTTCCGACGCACAAACCGCTCTTCAGGGACCCCAGTCTGGCAGGTGAAGGTTTCCCCTTCGATTACCTGCAAAACAGTGCGGTTCATGCCAATGAGCCGATCTATATCTCCCACTATTCGAAAGACAGGGCATGGGTCTATGTCTACACCGCTTATGCTTCGGGCTGGCTGCCAAGCTATACGATTGCTTTTATGAGTAAAAAAGAGCGCAAAAAGTGGCAGAAGCAGAAGCCTGTTTATCTCCTGAAAGAGAAAGTCGCACTCACAGATACAAAAGGGCATTTTCTCTTTTACAGCCGTGTCGGTATGCGCCTGAGTTTTATCAGAAAGACACATGAATATACCTATGCCCGTGCGGTTGCACCCGGAGCCTTTAATAAGCCGACCTTTGTGACGATCAGATTTGACAATGCTGATGTTACGACCGCACCGCTTTTAATCAATCATGCGAACCTGACGAAAATAACTGCCGGTGTTATGCAGAGCAATTACGGATGGGGCGGGCTGTATGAAGAGCGGGACTGCTCGTCGACACTTCGCGATATCTTTGCGCCGTTCGGTATCTGGATGCCGCGTAATTCCAGACAACAGTCCCGCATCGGCAAGGTGATACCGTTTGAGGATCTCAATATCACGGCCAAAGAGGCGTTGATCAAAGAGAAGGCTATTCCTTTCGAGACCTTTTTGCATCGAAAAGGCCATATAATGCTCTATCTCGGCACCTATGACGACAACATCATGATCCTGCATAACATGTGGGGGATCAAAACGGTCGATGATAATGAAGAAGAGGGGCGTGTGATCGTCGGTAAAGTGGTTATCAGCACCCTGGAGATAGGCAGTGAGCAAAACGGTTATGACTACAACAACTCCCTGCTGCCGAGTCTGGACAGCATGAACATCTTTACCTACGTGAATGAAGATAAGAAAAAAAAGAAGCGTGTTCGAAAGAAAAGCAACGGCTGAAACAGCTTAAAAACAGAAAAACTCTCTTCCGCTGCAGCGTTCACTTTTTTGAATTAGATTTAAATAGTAGTGTTGTCAGTTTTCTTCCAAAAGTATCCAATATTCGGAGTTGCAAAACCCTCCAGCTTCATTCACTGTACCAAGACGCAGCAATTTTCAAGAGATGTCATGCTTCCCTAAAAGCGCAAGTTTTTTTATCCAGATCAATCGTTACCGCTTTTGGAATCACTGT
>CAZNQJ010000168.1:0-4464 GCA_964575205.1 uncultured Campylobacterales bacterium
CCGGCTCTTTCTCGTTCGACACCAAACCGATCAGCAGAGTCTCTACCACTTTCGCCCCGACATTGCGTGCCGCCATCTTCAGGACCTTGAGCGTGTTAAAGTCTACTCTGCCAAACAGTGAGGGCGCCGCGCAGGAACTGACGCAGAGGGCGGCCTTGCTCTCTTTTTTGCGGTAGGCGGGAGCCGGTGTTCCCCAGGGCCAGTAGCCGTAGACGGTCATCCGCTCCAAAAAACGCTTGAAGAGCGCCGTGACCGTGCCGTAGTTGGTGGGCGAGGCGAAGATGTAGCCGTCGGCAGCTTCGAGCTTTTCTATCACGGCGCGCATACCGTCGTCTATGGCGCATTCGCCCGGCATGTTCCCCTCGGTTTGGGTGCAGTTACGGCAGTTAAGGCAGAATTCGATGGGGGTCTCACGCAGCAGAATTGTCTCGACAGTGATGCCGGCTTTTTCCAATTGCTCTTTCATAATACCGAGCATAAGATCGGTAAACCCTTCTTCCCGGTACGATCCGTTGATGATAAGAACCTGTTTTGGCATATTGGACCCCTTTTGCACTCATACATAAAGTGTAACGTATTTGTCTCCAATAATGCTATGCTCAGCATCCTCTTTTCAAGCGAACCGACGCCAGCTTTTACGCGCGTCCTAACTAAATTATTGCTTAGGATTTTTTGTAGTCTCTACGCAAAATTTAATATATATAAAGACAATCTATAATCTCAATTCCAGATGTAAAAATCACAAAAACAGGAGTACATATGAAATTATCAGCACTATTGATCTCGGGTCTTCTTTCGATAGCAACGCTGCAGGCAGCAACAACAGAGAGCGTTACCTTGAGCGGTACGAAAGTAAAGCTTGTCGGCAACAAGGTCGGCGTTGGCGACAGTGCCCCTGTCGTCAAGTTGATCAGCAGTGATCTAAAAGAGGTCACCGTCGGCGGCAAAACAGAAAAGACGCAGGTCTTGATCGTGGTTCCTAGCATCGACACCCCGATCTGTGATATGGAAGCACGCACCTTCAACACCAAAGCGGCCGATATGCCCAATGTCGCCATCACGGTTATCTCCATGGACCTGCCCTTCGCCGGAAAACGTTACTGCGCGGCACACGGCATCGACAACATCACCGTTGCAAGTGACTTTCAGACCAAGGCCTTCGGAAAAGCATACGGAACGCTGCTGGGGGAAGGTCTGCTCCAGGGCATTGAGGCACGGGTCATCTTCATCATCAAAAACGGAAAAGTGACCTACAAACAACTCGTCCCCGAGATCAAACAGGCGCCTGATTACGAAGCAATTCTTAACGCCATCTAATGTAATCTCTCCCGGGTGCTGCCTGTTAAAATGGCTAAGCACAGTGAGCTGATTGCAGATATTAGTTGCCGAAAAGTCCTAATCAAGCGTATTAGGACGGGGTTCGCCCAGATAGAAGCCCTGCGAACGCTCTATTCCGAGTTTTTTGACTATTTCGTACACTTCGGCGTTGTGGACAAACTCGGCAATGCATATCATCTGGCGTTTGTGGGCAAAATGGACGATTGCCTCGATGACAGCAACTGCGTTGGTATCTGTATGAAGGTTCCGGATAAGACTGCCGTCGATCTTGATATAGTCGATTCTGAGTTTCAAAAGGTGTTCGAAGTTGGAGTAGCCTGAACCGAAATCATCGATGGCAAACTGGCAGCCAAGGGCCTTCATCTCCTCGATGAAGTTAAAGATCTCCGGATAGTTTTCGATTCCTACGGATTCAAGGATCTCGAATATGATCCGATCGGCAACACCGTGGACCATAATCTGTTCTTTGATAAAGGAGACGGTATGGATGTCCAGAATATCGTCTACGGAGAGGTTGACAGAGAAGTGATCGCTTTTATCCCTGAAATGACGGCAGCTTTTTTCAATCATAATGCTGGTTAAGCGGGTATAGAGCCTTGCTTTTTTAGAGATATCAAGAAAATGAAACGGCGTCAGAACGTTGCCGTCTTTTTCAATCAGACGGACAAGACATTCGTAACTGTGGATATCGCCGCTCTGGTTGTCGAAAACAGGTTGAAAATAGGGAACGATTCGATCTTCGGCGATTGCGGCTGTGAGCCTTTGGACCCATTGCATGTTCTGTTGATACTGATGTTCGATATTGAGGTTTTCGTCATAGATCATAAAGGGTTTGTGACGGATACGGGCCGTTTTAAGCGCGATATCGGCCTTCTCCATTCCGTCTAGGATATTCATTGTCGCCCCGAGCGTGATACGAATGTTCAGCGTCGCCTCTTCGTAATAGATGGGAGTGGATTCAATTTGGGTATTTAGCCGGCTTAAAAACAGTTCCAGACTGTTATAGCCCATAGGCTTAGTCGTTAAAAGTGCGAATTCATCGGCGGAGAGCTTGTAGACCGTCATATCGCTCTTGCTGCTGCTGAGAAAGCTCAATGTATTGGCCAGTGCATTAAGCACGTGGTCTCCGGCGATGTGGCCGTAAAAGTCGTTGATCTGCTGGAATTCGTCAATATTGACGAGCAGGAGTATGCCGTCACTGATCTCGCTGATATCTTCCATAAGACGAATACGGTTTGGATATCCGGTTAGTGTGTCGGTATAGAGCTGATGGCTCAGCTGGGTTGTCTTTTTTTCGACTTCTTTTTCAAGAAACTGCGCCGTGTTCTCCTGCTGCTGTGCGTAGTCTGTGATACGTACGTTCATCAGTTTCAAAGCGGCTGCGATGTTGCCGATCTCATTATTTTCCTTATAATACGGCAGCAAAAGCTCCTCTCCCGGCGTAAAGCCGCTGACCTCAGAAGCGATCTGTTTTAGCGGTGTAAGCAGGAAACGAAGATAGAATGCAAACAGAAGAATAAACAGACTCAGCACGCTGAATGTCATCAGAAAGACCACTCTGTACTGCCGGGCAAGATGATGGTAGTGGGCGCTCGAGTACGCCAGGTAAAGTGTCGCAATCGGCTCGTGGGTCACAGGGTGTGTCAGCACTCTTTCGACATTGAAGCTCTCGTCTGTAGCGCTACGGTCGATTTTCGTATTTTTACGGCTGACAATGCGCTTGCCGTCTTGCACAAGCTCAAAAGAGAGGATATTCGGATTTCCAGTGATCTGATTGGCTATGGATAACACATTCTCATTACGCTCCAGATAGAGTTCAATCGCCAGTATCGGGGCAAACATCTCCGCAATCATCTCTGCTTTGTCTCTTTCGGCAATGTAGAGCGCATCTTTGCTTAACTTGTCGAAAATAAGGAAGATCGCCAGGAAGATCACCAGAAAGACAAGGGCGACCGAAATGACAATCTTAGTGGAGAGGGAATGCGCTTTTTTTGTTTTCATCAAAAAACCTTACAACATGATAAAGTGTGTCTGAAAATTCAATCCCATAGTACGGCAGCATCGTTTTGTTCATATAGATCACCGTCGAACGCTCCAGGTTCAGAGAGAAAAGATACCCCTCTTTCAGATAGACGGCATCGGCTACGAAAGAGACGATTTTTTTCTTAACAGCCAGTTTGACAGGCTTATCCAGATGCTTATCTGAGTGCAGTGCCATAAGGGCACTGCACTCAAGCGACTCGTCAAGTTCAGTAAATTGTACCAAAATTACTTTAAAAGGGTAACCCTCTATACTGCCTTTATATTGCTGTTCCATCAGGCTCTTGAGTCCAAATGCCGTTTCTCTCTCTTCATCCTCATAAACGATGGCGAATACGATACCCCCTTGCACCAGTAGTCTTTCCGGCTCTTTGACAAGCAGCAGCAGCTTGGGAAAGATCGATGCCTGGGCTCTCAGCAGCAGCGGGCTGTAGCTGGAGGCATAGAGCGGGACAACAACAAGCAGGGTCATCAGCCACAACCGCATTAAAACTCCTTGCTCAAAGAGAGCAGAAATGTACGGCCGTCCTGCGGGTAGTCGTTGACATAGGTATTCGGTTCCGATGGGTAGACGACATATGCATCAGCAAGATTCTTGACACTGAAGCTCACGCTAAATTGGTTTGGAATGTTGGAATAACGTGCAGAAAGATCGGCTGTGACATAAGATGGCGTATCACTGCGAAGGTCGCCTTCTGTTCGCGATTTGCTGCCGACATATTTCAGGACGGTTCCAGCACTAAACTGCGGAGAAAAGTCGTAAAGGTAGCTCGCTTTTGCAAGATGGTGGGCGACATTGGCCAGGGGGTTGCCCTTGTCATCGGAACCGTCGACGTAGGAGTAGCTGGCATAAAGCCGGTCCTGCGGCAATATATGAGTACTCAGTTCCAGCTCCAGACCGTAGATGTCGGTATTATGGCTGTTAAGATAAAGATGCTGGGCCTTGTTTTTGTCGATCTGGTCTCTGTTTTTCAGGTAGAAAACGTCCGCCTGCAGATAGCTGCTGGCGTCAAATTTCTGAATCACGGCAAGTTCGAAAGTATCAACTGTCTCAGGCTTGAGAGCGGAATTGCCGACGCGTGCCGA
>CAZNQJ010000169.1:0-4454 GCA_964575205.1 uncultured Campylobacterales bacterium
AAGCGGGACTATTTGCGCCGTACATTCGATGAGTTCAACAAACATATGAACGGCCGTATTATGATCTATACGGAGCTCAGTGATGCTTTTCCGTCGTCTAAAGAGATTTTTGAATCGTATATCACGAAGGTTAAGAAGACACAAAAGATGTTTGATCAGATCGTAGCGGATTATGAAGAGATGGAACCGACCTTTGATCCTATGATGATCTAGCATCAACAATATTTGTTGCGCTTATAAAAAGGCGGCTGTTGATAAAAAGGGCTTCCTTTTTGACAGCCCCTCCTTCGCTCTAACAAAATTTAGCACAAATTTACCTTTAACCCTAGCCAAAAGTGTTTTTTTTTGCTAAACTTACACCTATGAGACCTATTGGATATTTAGTATTAATCAACAACGAACACCCAGACACTATTGCCTTTGATAAAGAGTTGTCACTGGACATAGCAAGAAAATTTAATGTCAAAGCCGTAAAGTATGTTGAAAAACATTATACAGAGCGTTTAAGCGCTTCTGAATTAGCCAAGATGCTGGCCTTTGATAATACTGAAACACGCGAACAGGTGCTTGAACGTCTGCGCGCTGAACTTAACGACTTCTGGAAACTCACGCTCTAATTGGTGCGAATTCTCATCTATCTCTTTATTATAAACCGCGCGTAATAACAGTCTCTATAACTGTTAGTAAATCCCTGATGCTAAAATGCCCTGCCAAACGATCGCCGTCAAAATTCCTGCACTGACACCTGCCACAACATCATCAAACATCACACCGTAACCGCCCGGCGCCTCTCTGTCGATGCGTCCGATGATCGAAGGCTTTTTGATGTCAAAATATCGAAAGAAGAGAAAACTCAGAACGATCTGAATAAGCATCCCGTTCTCAAGGGAGAGCAGTTCGCCGAGTGGGGTAAAGATACCGGGCGCGATCGAGAGCGCAAACCACATCCCGACAAGTTCATCAATGACGATGCGGCTGTCATCATGGGTATCGGATGTTTTCTGGTAGTTATTGACCGCTTTGATACCGGCCAGTGTAAGGAACAGCGCCGCCATAAATAGGGTCTGCGGGCCGAAATAGGCCAGGATCAATACGCCCAGAGGCAGGGCGACGATCGTACCTGCGGTTCCGGGTGCCTTGGGAACAAGTCCGCTGTAAAAAACGGTGAGAAACAGCCAGTTCATATGTAAAAATCCTTTTTGTGCTTCATTAGGTCAAAGATGTTGTCTGGTAGAGTTTCATCAACGCGATGTAAAAATCTTTCTCGGTATGTTCTTCCAGCAGCCCGGTGAGCGGCATAATGTCGTAATAGAGTTTTTCAAGGTTCCTAAACCTATCGGGAAAGAGACTTGAAAGAATGATCGCTGCGATCTCTTTGCGCATCAACACCGCAGGAGGCAAAAGGCCGAGTTTCATCAGTTCCAAAATAGAGTCGGAGTGGTATGAGATGTGGTGGTGCTGACCGTGCGGACAGGTCTTGGTGCTTACCAGCGTCTTGCACTCATTGCAATAGACATATTGTGATGCGATATCAACCTCGATATTAAGCCCTGTCAAACGGTCAATAATCGATTTGTTGGTGTTTTGATCATAATACATACCGACACCGGCATGGTTCTGGCCGATAGTCAAGCGGTTGCAACCGAAGTTTTTAGCGACGATGGCATCAATGATGATCTCGTTATAGCCGGCAAAGATGTAGCTGTTTTCCAGCGGTACGATAATGACACGATTTGTCGGAAGAAAGTTTTGTACAAAGTACTTAAGGGTGTCGTAGCGCAGATCAAAGTGCAGGTCTGTGTTATTGAACGGTTTCAGCAGGAAGATGACGACGAGATCGGTTTTGTCCAAGGTCTGGCGGATAAGGCGTTCATGCGCGCGGTGCAGCGGATTGGCACCCATCATAATGGCCGTAATGTGCTGTGCACCGATACGCTGTTTTGCTTCAGCTATATGTCTTTTTCTCTCCGTGACAGCATCAAGATTGATCTCGAACTCACCGCAGACAGCCATCTTTCCCAAGCGGCCGAAGGTTGCTTTGACACCGGGATGGTCGAGGTTGTCCGTGCCGTAGATCTGACGGACACGCTCTTTGGGATTGATCTCAAAGACCTCCTCGACAACGAGTGTTCCGACCTCTTGATTGTCTGAAATAAGCGTCAGCGTGTCGCCTGGCTCTACTTGAAGCAGGACCTGTTCATTGACCTTTCCGTTAGGTGCCAGGATCAGAGGGAAGGGGAACACTTTTTTGTTAAACATACCGGTCTGTAAAACTTCGGTAGCCTGCTTGCGGTTCATCAGCGATGTGACGGGATAGAGGAGTCCTGATTTGACCAGTGCCAGGGCAGAGAGTGCTTCCTGGTCTATATAGAGCGCGTTATTTTTTCTTGATGATGCCATACTTTTTTCTTTTCTCCCAGAGACTTTTTCTCGAGATACCCAGCTTTTTGGACAGCTCGGTATCTGGGAATTTGTGCTGATAATTTAACACAATATATTTTACATAATCTTCGATCGGGAGGATGTCGCCCTGTTCAAAGACATTGTTGTCACTTTTTATCTCAATCACCTTGTAGTTGATATCATCATCGATGCTGTCGGTGCTTGAGACGATGGCTTCGCGCCCCTCGATAAGTTCGAAAAAGGCTTTTCTATCGCTTTTTTTAACGGCTTGAAAGTCGTTTGCGTAGATCAGTGTGCTTGCCGGGAGTTTTTCAATCTCACTGAAGGCATCCGGATTGGCCAGTGAGACAAAATGAAGGGTCTTATTGTGCAGTTCTGCATAGGAGAAGGCGAAGGTGTCCGTGTATTTTTGAAAGTTGCTTGAGATAAAGATAGGCACTTTGATATCTTCAAGGTTTTCATTGATGCTGATTCCGTTGAAGACATGTTTCAAGTAGCGCTGATAGGTCGCATTTTGACGTTTAAGGCGCTCATAGTCTTGAAAATGCTCTATTTTTCGGATAAGCTCTTCGATCATAAACGGTTTCAGAATGTAGTCTTTTGCCCCCGCGCTGAGCGGTTTGGAGACGGTGTCGCTGGAGATATAGGAGACCATCAGGATGACAACGGCATTTTTATAGGCTTCGATAACCTGATAGATGTTCTGGTCGTTGATGCTGGTTGAAAGAAGTATGACATCGTAAGGGATACGTTTAAGCGCATCTTTCGTCGAACTGCTCATATCGCATGAATGGCCGAGCTCTCCGAGTTTAGCGGCAATACTCTGTGCCAGATAGATCTCATTTTCTATAATTAATATCCGCATTATTTCTGTGTCCAATCATAGTAGTTTAATGTTGCTGTAGCCATAACACCAACCCCCTCTTTACGGCCGATAAAGCCCAGTTTCTCTGTTGTTGTGGCTTTGACATTCATCCGTGCCGCCGGGATATGCAAAAGTTCGGAGAGGGTCTGCCGCATCGCTCTCTTATAACTGCTCAGCCGAGGCGTTTCAGCGGCAATAGTGATGTCGGCATTGACGACAGTGAGGCCGAACTGATGCAGCCGCAGAACAGTCGTCTTCAGAAGTTCTTTGGAGTCGATGTCTTTATAGGCGTTATCATTGTCGGGAAAGAGCATACCGATGTCACCGAGCCCGGCAGCACCCAACAGGGCATCGATCAGGGCATGTATCGCGACATCGCCGTCACTGTGGGCTTTAAAACCGTAGTCAACATCGATCATGACCCCGCCAAGCATCATTGTACGTCCCGCTTCAAAGGCATGGACATCGAAGCCGTTGCCGACCAGTGTTGCCGAAGAAGGAGGCTGAATGCAGGGGAGTTTGTTCAGGTCATGAATATAGGTGATCTTGTGGGCATCTTCCGAGCCTTCGACAAAGTGGCGGCTGCCGCCGTCGGCTACGACAGCGGAGCTCTCGTCGGTAAATACCTCTTCGGTCTCAAGTGCTCTTTTAAGTGTCGCCGTCTTTGAGAGCTGGGGTGTCTGAATACGCTTGACCCTGTCGCGGTCAATGGTGTCGCCTTCGTAAACGACGGTATCGCTGACACTGAGTATCGGAACAATGACGTCGGCCATCTCTTTGGCGTTGATGAGTCTATTGATCAGCTCCCTGTCGATGCATGCCCGGGCGATATCGCTGACGAGCACGAAAGGAGTGGTGACATGTTCAAGTGCGTTTTTAAGCGACTGCTGTCTGCTTTTGCCGCCACTGACAACGGTATAGTCACAGAACCCCCGCATAAACGGTACCTCTTCTTTATGGGAAGTTATGATGATGTTACTAAATAACGCAGAAAAATTAAATTGGTCGGCTACAAATTGCCATAAAGGGGTATGGCCGATGCGCAGCCACTGCTTTTTAACAGGCAGTCCAAAACGGCTTGAATCGCCGGCTGCCAGTAAGATTAGCGTTATTTGAGACAATAAGACTCCTGTTTCTTTGAAACTGTTACGAAATTATACACATTAAAAACTTTTTTTTATCTTTT
>CAZNQJ010000170.1:0-4445 GCA_964575205.1 uncultured Campylobacterales bacterium
AGGCAGACTATCTTTACGAACGGGGTATTGAAATGGATGCAAATATGTTGGATGTTACAGCCCTTTATGTCTCAGTCGGTGAGAAAGAGATCGTCAAAGGGATTGATCTCACGATCAAAAAAGGGGAGGTTCATGTGCTTTTCGGTCCGAACGGTTCGGGAAAGTCAACGCTGCTTTGTGCCCTAATGCAGCTGCCCGGGTACAATATAACCTCAGGAAATATACGCATAAAGGGTACGGATACCCAGGGGCTTACGACCGATGCTGTTGCCAATCTTGGGGTCGGCATCTCTTTCCAGCATCCGCCCGCGATCAAGGGGGTCACGCTGCGGCGTTTCCTCGACAGCATCAACCGCTGCGGCGATCTTGACCATGCACTGATAGCGCTCAATATGCAACCGTTTCTGGCAAGAGAGCTCAACGTCGGTTTTTCCGGGGGCGAGCTCAAGCGGGCCGAGATTTTGAAACTCTATGCCCAGAATCCGGACCTGCTTCTGCTCGACGAGCCCGAATCCGGCGTCGATATCGAAAACATCGCCGTCATCTCCAAGACCATCAACGCCCTGCTGCAAAAAGAGTCACCGATGCAGAGGCGCGAACGCGCGGCACTCATCATTACCCATACCGGGCATATACTCAACTACATTCATGCCGATGTCGGGCATGTCTTCATGGACGGAAAGATCGTCTGCACGGGCAATCCCATGGATATCATGGAGGACATCAAACAGCACGGTTTTGCCGGCTGCGTACAGTGTATCAAGAAAGAAAAGGAGGGGAGATGAATGGCTATGACACTGCAACCCTGCAGGCATTGAAGAGTGTCGCCTTCGACCCCGGGCAGGAGAAGTCCGCGAGCTATCTCGCGAGTGATATGGAGGTGCTGGACACCCATTCGGCAATCGAAGCGGTAGAACTCCTCCCCATTGACGATGCACTTAAAAAATACGAATGGCTTTCAGAGCTCATGCATTCGCTTGTGCCGGCCGACCAAGACGAGTATGTCGAGGAGGTGGCCCGAAGCAGAAAGAAACTCGGCTACTTCATCCGCGTTATCGCGGGAGAGAAAGTGACTCTTCCGGTCTACACCTGTTATATGATCAACAGCGACAGCTTCACCCAGTGCGCCCACAACATCATCATCGCCGAAGAGGGAGCCGAACTCCACCTTATCAGCGGCTGCACGAGCAGTGCCCATGCCCTTTCGGGCCGCCACCTTGGCGTCACCGAATACTTTATCAAAGAGGGCGCCACTGTGACAAGCACGATGATACACAGCTGGGGCAAAGAGGTCGAGGTCTTTCCGCGAAGCGCTGCGCATGTGGGAAAAAATGCCAAGTTTGTCTCCAGCTATGTGGCGCTCAGCAGTGTCAAAAAACTGCAGATGGACCCGCTGGCGATCATCGAAGAGGGCGGGCTCGGTGAATTCTACTCGGTCGTCTACGCACCGGAAGGCTCTTTTTTTGATGTCGGCTCGACCGCGGTTTTGAACGGCGACGGCGCCTCTGCGCAGATTGTCAGCCGCGTTGTCTCCAACGGCGGCGAGGTGCTGACCCGGGGAAAAATTGTAGGCAAAAGAGCCGGAGGACGCGGCACGATGGCCTGCAATGGGCTTCTGCTCAATAAAAAGGGGATGATCCATGCCATCCCCGAACTCCAGGGTGAAGACCCGCTTCTTGAACTTTCGCATGAAGCGAGCGTCGGTATGATATCGAAAGAGGAGCTGGCCTACCTGATGGCATCCGGCATCGAAGAGGAGAGGGCAAAGTCGCTGATCATCGAGGGATTTCTGGACCTTCATATCCCCTTACTGCCCGACAACCTGCAGCGCCATATCAATGCCATCGTCAAAAAGACAAAAGCCTATGAGACGATATAAGCGAGATGAGTTGCTGGCAGCAATGATCCAAATTGCCAGCGATACTCCTCTGACAGTATAGATTTTTATATAAAATAATTTGGAATTTTATCTATTAAAGTATGAAAGTTGTTTCAATGCGGCGATATAGGGATAGGAACTGGCGTTGGGCAGTTGTTTTGCACACTTTATTGGATCGGCTCAATCCTCTTATTTAAAGCTGCACTACTTTTGTCGTTTGGCGTTTAATCGCGGTGATTCGCTGCAGCGATTTTATGGCGGATGTCATTGCCTGATTGCATGACAAGTGTTTCGAATTCGTGGGCCGTAACGGGCTCGCTGCATAAATAACCCTGATAGATATCGCAGCCTATGGTTTTCAGGTGAGCGAGCTGATTGATATCTTCGACACCTTCGGCAATCACCTTGAGGTTAAAGTTTTGTGCTACGGTTACGATGGTGTCGGTAATGATTCTGTTCTCTTTGTCATTCATCATGTTTCGGATAAACGATTGGTCGATTTTGAGGTAGTCTATCGGAAGCCGTTTCAAATAGTCGAGAGAGGAGTACCCTGTGCCGAAGTCGTCCAAAGCAAAGGTGATACCCAGTTTTTTAAGTTCTGCAATCTTTTGAGTGGTCTCTTCGATATTGTAGAGTGCCACGCCCTCTGTTAGTTCAAGTTCCAGATATTTCGGCTCGAGCATGTGTCTGTTCAGGATAGATTTGATCTGTGCAACAAAGTCCGACTGTGCAAAATGAATGGCGCTGATATTGACGGCAAGACGTCTGATATTGAGCGGATTGACCCGGTTTGTCCACGCCTTCATCTGTTTTATCGATG
This sequence comes from uncultured Campylobacterales bacterium, assembly GCA_964575205.1. Classification (GTDB taxonomy): domain Bacteria; phylum Campylobacterota; class Campylobacteria; order Campylobacterales; family Sulfurimonadaceae; genus Sulfonitrofixus. The sequence continues at coordinate 2,700 of CAZNQJ010000170.1, forward strand.
CCTCGAGAATGAATTCGCTCATCGGCAGAATGAGGCCGCTTGATTCGGCAATAGGAATAAATTCAGCCGGCATAGTGCAGTAACCTTCATTGCGCTGCCATCGTATGAGCACCTCGGCGGAGATGATGGTGCCGGTTGCGATTTCGACCTGCGGTTGGAAAAACAGTACGAAATTATTCTGTTTTATGGCAGCGCGCAGGCTGTTTTCCATGTCAAGTATGACAGAGATCTCTTCATTCATACTTTTACTGTGCAGTTCGATGCGGTTTCTTCCCAGCTTTTTGGCATGGTACATGGCTGTTTCGGTATGTTTGAGCACATCAAAAGCGGACTCATTGGCGTTTGGAAAAAACGAGATGCCCATGCTGATGCTGATATAATACTCCTTATCGCCGATAGAGAAGGGTTGCAGAAATTGATCCTTATAGCTTTTTGCTATGAGGTGGACCAGGTCAGTGGCACTTTCAATTCGCGGAGGCAGGCCGGTGACCAGGATGGCAAAGTCATCACCCCCGAGTCTGGCTACGGTGTACTCCTCTCTTCCCAGATTGGCGATTCTTTCAACGATCTGTTTTAAAAGCATATCGCCGTTTTGATGGCCAAGGGTGTCGTTGATCGATTTGAAATTGTCGATGTCGATATAGAGGACAGCCCCTTTTGTGTTGTTCGAAGAAGAGGTGATAAGTGCCCGCTCAAGACGATCCATAAAGAGTGTCCTGTTGGGAATGTTGGTCAACAGGTCGTAATAGGCCTGGCGCAGTACCTCGTCTTTGGCATTGACCTCTTCGGTAATATCGTCCAATATGCATATTCCGCCGCTTACGTGTCCGTTATTGTCTATTAACGGGACCGTGCTGAATTCGACATAGAGTTCATTCTCACTCTTCAGCGGTGTAAATGTTCCCCGGTAGTGGCCGGACTGATCTTTAAAAACGGCATTGAGCTCTTCAATGATCATCGGGTTTTTGAGTTGATGAAGATCTTCATGCAAAAGAGACTCTTTGTCGCTGTTTTGAAGCGCCTGAAAGCGGTTATTGGCATCAAGAAGCAGCAGCCTCTCATCATAATAAAAGATGCCTACCGGTGCCCGGTCAAAAAGTGAAAAAAACCGCTCTTTCAAGGTCTCGTGTTCATGTTGGATCTGAATGAAATGCTGGTGATTGGAGAGTGAACTGTTGACAACATGACCAAATATCTTGGCGATAAAAAAAAGCAGGATAACGAGCGAAACGACAAGCATGATCAGGTTAAAGGCATAAGGCTCCTGCACTGCCATTAGTTGAAAAATAAGCGGCAGAAAGGTGACGCCCATGTAAAGCAGGAGCAGGTTGAATTTTGAGGCAAGCGAACTGATCGTCACAAAACTGACGGCAAAGATAAAGACGATGACAATGATCTGACCCATGAAGTCATTTTCAGGAAAGAGCAAAACGGCACTTGAACCCCAGATCGCCCCGCTGGAGACGACATCCACATAGTAGTGATGCAGCCATGACGTTGACTCTTTGAGCTTGGCAGACTCTATGAGGTGTTTGAACTGTACATAATGATAATAACGCCATAACTCGACGATACCGCTTAAGGCAAGCCAGATGACAATGTTGTAAGTGGCAACAACCTGAAACTGCAGTGCGGCGAAAAGAAGGGAGGCAAAAAAATACCCCGTCAACATAAAAGGCAGCGACATATACAAAAATGTCAATTTGTCATAAGCGATTCGTTTGTCAAGCGTTAAGGAGAAGTCTG
>CAZNQJ010000171.1:0-4432 GCA_964575205.1 uncultured Campylobacterales bacterium
ATAAGGTTAATGAACGACTGGGCGAACTTGAGATGATCTGTGTCGAAGAGGACCCGACCTATGAGTATGAGATCCAGATCGCCAAGATCCTGGAGAACGTCGGTATTCCTGCAGAAGAGCACCATAACCTGATGTCTTCGCTCAAGACCTCGGACAAGTTCAAAGTCCTGCTTGCTCAGGTCCTTTTCCCGAAACCGGATGTTCTCTTCCTGGATGAGCCTACGAACAACCTGGATATCGAAAGCATCGGCTGGCTGGAGAACGAGCTGCAGCGCCACGAAGGTACGATGGTCGTCATTTCGCACGACAGGCACTTTTTGAATGCGGTCGTGACCAATATCCTGGATGTCGATTACCAGAAGATCCGCGAGTTCACGGGTAACTACGATGATTGGTATATCGCCTCGACCGTGATGGCGAAACAGCTTGAAAACGACAACGCCAAAAAGCTCAAAGAGAAAGCCGATCTCGAAGCCTTTGTCCGCCGTTTCTCTGCCAATGCTTCAAAGGCAAAACAGGCGACATCGCGTCAGAAACAGCTTGACAAGCTCAATATCGAAGATATCAAGCCATCTTCACGCCGCGACCCGAGTATCGTCTTCAAGCCGAAACGCCAGATGGGCGATGAAGCGTTGTGGATCGAGAATGTGTCACACTCATACGGCGACCTTGAGGTCCTGAAAAATATGACACTGCGCATCGAGCCGGGTGAGAAGATCGCTCTGATCGGTGCCAACGGTGTGGGTAAAACGACATTCTGTAAGATCATCATGGAAGAGATGAAACCGACGGCAGGTTCGATCCACTGGGGCGCGACGATCGAGAGCTCATACTTCCCGCAGGACACCGCCGACCAGATCCGCGGTACAGGGACCCTCTACGAGTGGCTGCGCGGCTTTGACCCTAAACGTGACATCGCCGAGATCCGCAACTGTCTCGGGCGTATGCTCTTTAACGGCGAGCAGCAGGAGAAGTCGGTCGAGAAGATCTCCGGGGGTGAAAAACACCGCATGATGCTCTCCAAGATGATGCTCGAAAACGGTAACTTCCTGGTACTCGATGAGCCGTCAAACCACCTTGACCTGGAGGCGATCGTTGCCCTGGGTGAGGCACTCTATAACTTCGAAGGCAATGTGATCTGTGTCTCTCATGACCGTGAGCTGCTCGACTCTTTTGCCGATAGAATCATCGAACTCCACGGTGACGGCACGTATACTGACTTTAAAGGCACGTACGAAGAGTTTGCAGAGGCAAAATCGAATGGCCGATTATAAGGCATATCTCGGTTTAGGTGTCGCCGGCAATTTTGCGCTGCATCTGGAGCAGGCCGGCGAACTCGAAGATTTTAAAGATGTTTTCACAGAAGACCCTAACGGACCGAAGGGCATCTTCCCTTTTTATGTCCCGGGCTTTGCGAATCAGCTGGGAATCTATCCTCTCTCTGACGATACGATCATTTTGCCGGATGATGAGGTGAATGTCCAGGCTGAACCCGAGGTCGCTCTTCTCTGCGAGATAAGCTATGCAGACGGCAAAGTCACGGCGATTACCCCAAAAAAGTTCGGTGCCTACAATGACTGCTCTATCCGCAAAGAGGGTGCCAAAAAGATCTCCGAAAAGAAGAACTGGGGCCCTGGAAGCAAGGGACTGAGCGCGACGATGATCGATATTGACAAATTTGAAGAGGGCAGTATGCTGGACCACTGGCGAATCTGCAGTTTTCTGCGCCGCGGTGTCATGATGATGCGCTACGGCGAGGATGTCGAACTCAGCGGCTACAGCTTTTTCTATCAAAGACTCCTTGAATGGATGCGCGATCAGATCAACGCACAGGTCGATAACGGGCCGCTGGAGCCTCTGCTTGAGTACATCGAAAAGGCAGGTTACCCCGATAGAGCCGTCATCAGTATCGGTGCGACCCGCTACACACAGTACGGCGAAACGACCTTCCTGCAAGAGGGTGATGAGGTCATCGTCGTTGTTTATGACAATGATCTCTACTGCAAAAATCCGATCATGATGATGGCGCAAAAGGGCGAACTCGATGCGCCGGGTGTCTGTGCGCTGGTCCAGAAAGTCAAGCGTGCTTAAACCAGGTCTCTATCAGCACTATAAAGGCGGTCAGTACGAGCTGATCGACATCGTGCGCCACTCCGAGACAGAGGAAAAGCTTGTTCTCTATCGTGCACTTTACGGCGAACGCGGTTTGTGGGTGCGCCCTTTAGCGATGTTTACGGAAAGTGTGGCTATTGACGGCGTGTGCATGCCGCGTTTCGAATATATCGGGGCACAGCAATGAGCCGCGGCAAAAAGCTTGATCTTCAAGTCGGAACCGAACTTGGCAACAACGATTGGGCCGTAGTCTCTGAAAAACGCGAAAGCGTTATGGCCGAGGCGAAAGAACCCGCCAAACACCAGCTCGTTTTTCACAAAGAGAAACGGCGGGGCAAAGCGGTCACACTGGTCGGCCCTTTCTCTATCGAAAAAGAGACGCTTAAAGAGCTGCTGAAGAGTTTAAAAAAGAGACTTGCCTGCGGCGGGAGTGTCAGCGAGGATTTCCTTGAGTTTCAGGGGGATATCCAGCCAAAACTCAGAGAGCTTCTTGAAGCAGCCGGGTACCGCTTTAAGCGAAAATAACATTCAGACCGCTCTTCGAATTCTTCTCTACTCTCTAAAGGGCACCTTTAAAAACCCTAGGTGACTTCAGCGATAGAGAGAAGTTCACAATCAAGGCGCTCCTTTGAGGATGGCCAAAGGAAATACCTTTAGGTGGAACGAAGTGTTAACGTAGCCAAGCGGACTTTGTTCGTTTAATGTTGAAAATAAGAGTGCGGTAGAACTGCACGTGAGCCCTCTGCTGAAGAGAACCAAGTGCTAACGTAGCCTAGCGGACTTTGTTTGCTGGGCGTATTTAATATAGTGCCCAATAGAGCAGCGCCCAGAAGAGAAAGACGACGAGGGCGATAAGGCCGAATACGACAACGATCCGCAGGAAGAGGGTAAAAAAAACTTTCAGGAGTTTTATCTATTTTTCCTTATAAGGCACGATCGGTACGTTTCGGTGTCTGGCATCGAGCATTCCGCCTCGGATGTCAATGATCTTATAGCCGAGTTGCTCTGAAAGGAACTTACCGAGCATTCCTGTACGGCTGCCGGTGCGACAGATCAGGGCAAACTCTTTTTTTGTGTCGACCTTTGCATTCAGCTCTTTGAGAAACTTGTCCACGTCATATTGCCCCTGCTCGTTGAAAAAAGTAATGGTGACAGCATCTTTAATGATACCGGTCTCTTTCCATTCGCTTTGGGTACGGATATCGACTATTGGCACTTTTTGTACAAGCAGTTCCCGGGAGATCGGCTCTTTAATATACTCGGCGCGAAGCAAAGCGGTAAAAAACAACATAAAAACGATTAGGTATTTCATTTTTTTCCTTGGTATATCATTGCTATAATTGTACTGGCTAAATGTAAATTGACTATGAAAGTATATAAGTAATGGCAAAAATTTCAACCAAACGTGACGAGAATACCAAGCGGCTTCGCTATATACGCGTGCTTGAGCGATTCACCCACAGTATCATCAACTATCTTTCCAAAGCAGAAGAGAGTTCCAAAGCAGTGTTTGACAAAAAGGTCGACAACAATAGACGCTATCTTGACCGCATCGAGAAGGCCCCCCTTTACAAAGGCGAGTTTAACGATCTTGAAAAACTGGTTGAAAAGATATTGGCCTATCGCGACTCTGATGACGAATTCAAAGATATCAAGCAGGATATTCTTTACACCGGCAATCAGATCGAAAAAAGTATGAACCAGCGTCAATACAGCAAAGACAAGCACGCCTCGTCAAAATTCAAAGATTGGGAATAGCAAAGAGCAGCGGTTGCCCATTTTCAAGAAAAAAAGTTACAATGCTGCATTGAAAAAGGAAAAATTTGAAATTTATAATATTAGATACTGAAACAACCGGCGTTGATGCGGAAGACCGTATCATCCAGTTAAGCTACCTTGTTACAGATGTTGAAGGCAATATTCTCGAAGTGCATGACCAGTTCTGCAGCGCACCGGTACCGATCAAGTTCGATTCGATGGCGATCCACCATATTACGCCGGAGATGCTTGAAGGCAAACCTGCCTGTGTCGACACGGAGGCATTCCGACGGCTCAATGAGCTCAATACGCCCGAGAATGTGCTTATCATCCAGAATGCCGAGTTTGACGAGGCGATGCTGCAAAAAGAGGGTTTCACTTCCCAGATGAAGCTGATCGACACCTACCGTATCTTACGCAAGCTCTATCCGCTTGAGACCCCGCACGGCCTGCAGCACAAGCGCTACGAACTCGGTCTCTACAAAAAAGAGCAGGCACTTATCGACGAACTCGGCGTCGCCGTGCGTGCGCATGACGCCCTGGGTTTTGTCATCGGTTTGAA
>CAZNQJ010000172.1:0-4380 GCA_964575205.1 uncultured Campylobacterales bacterium
CACAAAACGGTAGTTCTCCGTTCTGAAGATGGTGCCGATCTGTTCCAGCGCCTTATAGGCGTGCGGACTCTCCTGCCGGAGTTCATACTCCATCAGCAGAGTGATCTGCCGGGAGACCTCTTCGATCTCCCGGTGCTGCGTTTCGATAAACTGCTCATACTCCTGATGCAGCTGTTTTTCGTACTTGGTGTACTCATCCTGCGTTAAGAGATAGGCAAAGAGAATGGTGAAGAGAAGTACAACGACCGTGGCAAAGTTGTGGACCTGTGCGAGCGTGAAATTGCTTAAATATCGTGAGCCCCAGAGGCTCATCTTCTGACGGGGTGATAACATAAAGCGATTATACAACTTAGATTTGAAATTTTTCTCGCAGTTAAGATTCTTCTATTATAATACCGCCATTTAAATTTGGAGAAAACTTATGTCAATGTTTGGAAAAAAAGAGCTTAAAACGTACGATGTATCTGCTGAAGAGATGGCATCATACCAATGGGCCAAGATGACAACGTCCAAAGGTGTTATCTGGCTGAAACTCTACAATGATGAAGTCCCCAATACCGTAGCAAACTTTGCGGCGCTTGTCAACGACGGCTACTACAACGGTCTGAACTTTCACCGCGTGATCCCGGGCTTTATGGCGCAGGGCGGCTGTCCGCACGGCACAGGGACAGGCGGTCCGGGCTGGGCTATTCCTTGTGAAACAGCGCTTAACAAACACCGTCACGTCAAAGGAAGCCTCTCTATGGCCCATGCCGGTCCGAACACGGGCGGCTCACAGTTCTTCATCTGTTTTGTGCCATGTCCTCACCTCGACGGCGTACACACGGTATTCGGCGGCATCGAGCAGGATGACAAAGAGTCTATGGCCGTTCTCGACACGCTTCAGGGCCGTGACACGATCGAAACAGTGGAAATCTTGGCGGCACGCTAAAGTTTGGAATTTTGAATGTTTAATTTTGAATTTTTAATAATAGTGAGCGTGCCAGTCACGCCTCTGTTGCTTAAGGCATGCGCAGCATGCATGCCTGCATTCATAATTCATAATTCAAAATTCATCATTAACAAGGCTCTGCCTTGTTAGTGCACATCTGCTGCTCGGTCGACAGCCACTTCTTTCTTGAAAAACTTCAAAGAGATTACCCCGAAGAGAAACTCACCGGCTTTTTTTACGATCCCAATATCCACCCCTATTCCGAGTATAGGCTCCGTTATCTGGATGTTCAAAGAAGCTGTAAGAGACTGGGCATCGATCTGCTCGAGGGCGAGTATGATTTCGAGAAGTGGATGGATGCGGTCCGCGGACTTGAGAAAGAGCCCGAAAAAGGGGCACGCTGCGAAGTCTGTTTTGACAAGCGGTTCGAGGTCAGTGCGTACAAGGCTCTTGAGCTGGGCGAAAAGAAGATGACCACGACCCTGCTGGTCAGCCCGTTAAAATCGCAGGAGCAGCTCAAACGCGTCGGCGATGCCTTTTATCATAAACACGGCGTCGAGTTTATCGCGGTGGACTACCGAAGCGGCGGCGGAACGCAGGACCAGTCCCGCGTCACCAAAGAGGAGCAGCTCTACCGCCAGGACTACTGCGGCTGCATCTTCGGGCTCACCATGCAGCGCGACCAGCAGGAGAAGCTGATGGACGAGATGTTTTCACCCATCAGCAACAGCGTTTTGCCGGCCTCCATCGAAGAGCGTCTGGCCATGTATACCAGGCGGATGGAACTTGAGGACGAAGGCAGAGCGTATCGCATCATCCGCCAAAAGTTTTTGAACTACCGCCAGTTCTCATGCCGCCTGACGCAGGGGAAGACAACCGCTATTGCGGCCCATGCGCTTGCCTATTCGACCCTCTCGCGCAAACAGGCTCAGGGCAAGATCGAATACGCAGTCGGTGATCTCCACTTCATGAACCGTGACGAGATCCGTTTTATCACCCTTGACTACTACAACCGGCTTGCACAGAGCCGTTTCAAAGATGTCAAAGAGCTCATCTTCAACACCCCCTCTTTCGAGATCGAGCTGACGGTCCGTCAGAAGATCATCCCATTGGCTTACGACCTTACGCCCATCATCGTTGTCGATGCGATCCCGGGAGGCAAACTGACCCTTGCCCTTGATGCCAAAACCTATGAAGACACCAAAGAGTATTTGACCATCATTTAAATCCCCCTGCGATAATAATCTCTTAACAGATATTTGGATAATATTGTGCAATTTATTTTATGGCACATTTTACTGCAATGTAATCACTATACGAAGTGCCGATACAAAAGGTTTTATATATGATGGACGTCGTCGAAATTCAAGAGATCCTGCCGCACCGTTACCCGTTTCTGCTCGTAGACAGAGTTGTCTCGCTAGCGGTCAAAGAGAACATTGTCGCTTTCAGAAATGTCAGTATCAGCGAACCGGTTTTTCAGGGCCACTTCCCGGGCCACCCGATCTACCCCGGCGTTATGATTCTTGAAGGTATGGCACAGGCAGGCGGTCTTTTGGCTTTCCAGAGCATGGGCCTGACAAAAGAAGAGGTCAAGGAAAAAGTGGTCTACTTTATGAGCATCGACAAGGCCAAGTTCCGCAAACCTGTCCGTCCAGGCGACCGTCTGGAGTACCGAGTGAGCGTGATCAAGCAAAAAGGGGCGATCTGGCTGCTTGAAGGCAAAGCTTTTGTCGATGATGAGCTGGTCTCAGAGGCAGAACTTAAAGCCATGGTTGTAGATAAATAGGCTGTGATGTGAGTATGATTTCACCACTGGCCATCATTGAAGAAGGCGCCGTTATCGGAGAGAATGTCGACATTGCCCCATTTTGTTTCATCTCGGGCGAAGCAAAGATCGGTGACGGTACGACGATAGCGCAAGGCAGCTGCATCTACGGCAAGACGACGATCGGCAGTAACAACCGTATCTTTTCGCATGCCGTACTCGGCTCGATCCCTCAGGATCTTAAATTTCACGGCGAAGATGTCGAACTGATCATCGGAGACAACAATACGATCCGTGAGTTCACCCTCTTTAACCCGGGGACGGAAGGCGGCGGCAGCGTCACCCGCGTCGGCAACAACAACCTCTTTATGGGGTATGTTCACCTGGGACACGACGTCATTATCGGTGACAACTGTATCTTCGCCAATGCCGTCACCCTGGCCGGCCATGTCGTCATCGGCAACAATGCCGTCGTCGGCGGGATGACACCGGTCCACCAATTTGTCAACATCGGCGATTTTGCGATGATCGGCGGCGCCTCTGCCCTCTCGCAGGATATACCGCCGTACTGTCTGGCAGAAGGGAACCGTGCGACCCTCAGAGGTCTTAACCTGACCGGACTTCGCCGTCATCTTGAGCGCAGCGATATCGATGCGCTCAAATCAGCCTACAAAGAACTTTTTGAGTCAGGAAAACCGCTGCAAGAGGTCGCCAGAGAGCTCCTTGACAGCAGTGTCAACAGCTATGTCCAGAACCTTTGTAATTTTATAGTCAACACCAAACGCGGTATCCCGTTTGAGAGGAAAAACATATGAGTGAACACCGCCACTGCAGTTTCTGTAACGCCGCAGAGAGTGAAGAAAATCCGTTAATTGCCGGCAACAGCGTCTATATTTGTAAAAACTGTGTCTATTCGGCATACAAGATCATGTTTGGCGATGCACACGGCGAGATCACGCCGGAGCAAAAAGCGATCGTCGATGCGACAACAAAGCTGATGACGCCAAAAGAGCTCAATGCCTTTTTGGGCGAATATGTCATCGGACAGGAGAACGCCAGAAAACTGCTCTCCGTCGCTGTGTACAACCACTATAAACGTATCTTTAAAACCAGTCTGATCCAGGATGACGATACCGAGATCACCAAATCAAATATTTTGCTGATCGGCCCGACAGGTTCCGGAAAAACACTGATGGCACAGACCATTGCACGTGTTTTGAATGTTCCTATCGCTATTTCGGATGCGACCTCGCTTACCGAGGCAGGCTACGTGGGTGAAGATGTTGAAAACATCCTGACCAAACTGCTGCAGGCGGCCGACGGCGATGTCGAACGTGCCCAGCAGGGCATCGTCTTTATCGACGAAGTCGACAAGATCGCCCGTATGAGCGAGAACCGCTCGATCACCCGTGATGTCTCCGGCGAAGGGGTTCAGCAGGCCCTGCTTAAGATCATAGAGGGCTCGCTCGTCAACCTGCCTCCCAAAGGCGGCCGAAAGCACCCTAACCAGGAGTTCATCCAGATCGACACCTCGGGTATCCTCTTTATCTGCGGCGGTGCCTTTGACGGCATGCAGGAGATACTCAAGCGCAAACAGGGTGAAAATATTCTCGGTTTCGGACATGAGAAAAAGAGCAAGAATGAGCAGAAGCCGACCCTTGAGATGGTTGAACCCGATGAT
>CAZNQJ010000173.1:0-4362 GCA_964575205.1 uncultured Campylobacterales bacterium
AACTTTACCGATCCGATGCAGGAGAAGATCTTTAAGTATCTGCCGATCATCTTTACCTTCTTCTTTATCACCTTCCCGTCCGGACTGGTGCTTTACTGGTTTGTGAACAACCTTTTCTCGATTGCGCAGCAGTTTATCGTTAACAAACAGTTTGAGGCGATCAAAAAGGCGAAACAGTCCGGAGGTGAAGAGTAATGATCAGGATCGAGTCTAAAACGCTTGAAGCTGCTTATTCTCAAGCCGCCGAGAAGCTGGCGTGTTCTGTCACCCAGCTTCATGTCGAAATCGTTCAACATCCCTCCAGCGGTTTTTTGGGACTTTTTACTAAAAGTGCCATCATTGTGGCAGTGCGTAAAAAAGAGCCAAAAGCGGAAACCGCACCTGTTGAACCTGTTGAAAAGAAGAGTATCAAAGCCAAAGAAGAGATCGCTGCTGTTAATGAAGAGCCGATAGACGAAGCAGATGAAGAACCTGTGATCCCTCTTCGCCGAATGCTGAACGATACGATCCTGCCGGAATCGTTCGTGACGGATCAGGACGAAGAAGATGAGCAGAACGACTATATCGAAGACGCCATCGAGGGGATGTTTGACGATGAGGATGAAGAGCGTTTTGAGAACATGGAAGAGATCGCTCTTGAAGTCAAAGAACAGATCAACGCCCTGTTCGCGCAGACCTGTTTTGACCTCAATGAGATCGAAGTCAGCGTTTATGACGACAACACACTGATGATTGACTTTAACGGTCCTGACGCCGCTCTGCTGATCGGCAAAGAGGGGTACCGCTACAAAGCGCTCTCGTATATGATCTTTAACTGGATCAATGCCAAGTACGGTCTTCAGCTGCGCCTGGAGATCGCCGAGTTCCTGAAAAACCAGGAAGAGTCCATTACCCGTTACCTCGTAGGTGTCTGCGAGTCGATCGACCGCGACGGCCGTGCGCAGACCAAGATACTCGACGGTGTCCTGGTGCAGATCGCACTGAAACAGCTGCGCGATCAATACCCGGACAAGTATGTCGCTATCCGTTCGACGAGAGACGGTGCCAAGTTCATTATAGTAAACGGCTACAACGCATACTAAAAGTTCCAGCTTCGGCGCATCTTGCACCGATGTTCACCGCTCGACGCACAGCAGTGCGCCTTCGGGATCACTTCGGCACAACCTGCACCGAATCTAAAACTTTTACATGCTGGGATATATGTGAACCTTCGCCCAATCCACCTTCTTTAAAATTTAGTTACACTTTCAAATACACTTTTATGGATTTTTTTATGAATGATACTATTACAGCCATAGCCACGGCTTACGGGGTCGGCTCCATTGCCATTATCCGTCTGAGCGGAGAGCGGGCGCTTTCCATTGCCGAAATCTTGACGAAGAGGGATGGGTTTAAAGTCCGATACGCCCACCTGGCGCCTCTGTACGATGCCAAAGAGGAGCTGATAGATGAGGCGATCATCGTCTACTTTCAGGGCCCGAACAGTTTCAGCGGCGAAGATGTCGTCGAGTTCCAGTGCCACGGCGGTACGGTTGTCGCTCAGGCGATTCTGCAGGCCACTCTCGATGCGGGCGCAAGACTGGCAGAACCGGGGGAGTTTTCCAAACGCGCCTTTATGAACGGACGCATCGACCTCACGGAAGCCGAAGCGATCGCCCAGTTGATCGAAGCCAAGAGCGAAGATGCGGCCAAGATACTCGCAAAACAGATGAAGGGGGCGCTTCGGTACTATGTCGAGGAGGTTCGTGACCAGCTTCTGCATGCACTGGCCTACTCCGAAGTGACCATTGATTATGCCGAAGAGGATCTGCCGCCGGATTTGATCGATCAGATCCAGGAGCGCTTGCGTGAAGTTTCCCAAAAACTGCGAAGAACACTGCAGGCCAGTGAAAGCCGTCAGGGTTTGATGCAGGGTTTCAAAGTCTCTTTGATCGGCAAGCCGAATGTGGGCAAAAGCTCTCTGCTTAATCTGCTGCTCAATTACAACCGTGCGATCGTGAGCGACATTGCCGGTACGACACGAGACACTATTGAAGAACAGGTGAAGATCGGCTCGCACATGATCCGTATCGTCGACACGGCGGGGATCAGGGTAGCGGGAGACGAGATCGAACGCATCGGTATCGAACGCACGATCGAGGCGGTCGAAGAGAGTGATATCGTCATTGCCATCTTTGACGGCAGCCGTCAGCTTGATGATGAAGACCGCAAGATCATCGAACTGATGAATGCGCATAAAACAGACAGGGAGTTTATCTGTGTGATCAACAAGCAGGATCTCGAGCAGAAGTTCGACCGGGGGGAGATCGAACCATTTTCGCCTATGGGTATCAGTGCCAAAGAGGATGCAGCCGCTCTCATTGAAATGATGAAAACAATCATGGACCGACAAAACGTCTCCGATGAGATGATGCTGATCTCATCGCGGCAGATCGAATCGGTCAAAAAGGCCCTTTTCGAGATCGACGAGGCCGTCATGCCGTTGAGCGATCAGGATCTTGAGATCTTCTCCTTTCACATGAACCGGGCTATCCATGCCATGGCCTCGATAACCAGACCTTTTGACAACGATGAGATGCTTGACAAGATGTTCGGCTCGTTCTGCCTTGGAAAATAGATGAAGATCATTGCCATCGATCTGGGTCTGAAACGGATAGGTCTGGCCTACAGCGGGGGGCAGGGTATCGTCACACCGCTCGAGGCGGTAGAACGCAAAAACCGAAATCAGGCCTCGGCCGCCGTGAAAAAGATCATTGACGAGTGGGAAGCCGACGCTGTTGTCGTGGGAATTCCGATGGGGGGGAGCTCCGAAGAGGAGATGCTCCGGCGTGTGGCCCATTTTATGGCTCTGGTCGCCTATGAAGGCCCGGTGTACTATCAGGATGAAGCCGGGAGTTCTGTCGAGGCTGAAGAGAGCATGAAGGGGTCGATCAGGTACAAACGTGACGGCCGTGTGGACTCCCTGGCCGCAAAGATCATTTTAGAACGCTGGTTGCGCAGCAACAGACAGTAGCGTCTCTCTACAGACACCCGAAATGCTGCGCTGCTGCTTCTTCGTCATCAGTCAGGTTGTCCGGGGCAAAATCAGGATCATTGGCTAGTTTCTCTTTGATGATATTTTGGCAATACCCATAGACAAGTCGGCGGGCCTCCTCGATGTCAAAGCAGTAGCCAAGGCCGCTGAACTGGTAAGGCTCATCTCTTTCGATACAGAATAAGATGCCTTCGGCGTTCTCTTCAAGATGTGTGACCATCTCGCGATAATCGATGTTGAACTCCGTCGCGTGCCAGCCCATATCTTCAAGCTGTTCGTCGGCAAATTCAGAGATACCGTCGCCGGTCGTATCGTCGTAGTCGGAATTCGGTATATTGGCGGCGATAAGTGCCTGCCAGTTGCCGCCTGCCTTGATGAGGACGCGATCCTCGTCTTCGACGACCTTGTAGTTGCTGCCGAGGATCTGCGCGATGGTCTGCGGCTGGGGTCTGCTCAAAGCAGAGGTTTTAGGGGCGGCTGCTTTTCCCTTGAATACAAAGATCTCTTTTTCGTTGTAGGGCGGATAGACGACATCCCCTCTGTAGTTGAGAGCAAATTCCTGATTGGTGTTGATCGCTTTAAGAAGCGCATCCCGTTGAATAACAATGATCTCTTTTAGCAGATTGAACTTTTTCATTTTTTGAATCCAATATTTTTGTTTTGAATTTTAGCACCACTATATTAAAAGAGCTTCGTAAGCAGCGCCAACTAAGTTCTGTGTAAACAAACTTTATATTAAGTTAGGGTATAATCCGCGAAATTTTCGCCTCAAAACGGCATATGACGAAGGACGATTCATGGCATTGAATGTATACTATGACAAAGATTGTAATATCGATATTATTAAAGGCAAAACGGTCGCAATGATCGGTTTTGGCTCACAAGGTCACGCACACGCGGAAAACCTGCGTGACAGCGGTGTAGAAGTTATTGTAGGTCTTCGCAAAGAGGGATCTAGCTGGGCGAAAGCCGAAGCGAAAAACTTCAAAGTCATGACAGTGGCAGAAGCGTCTGCAGCTGCTGACGTCGTCATGATCCTTCTCCCGGATGAAAACCAGTCTGAGATCTATGCAAACGAAATCGAGCCGAACCTTAAAAACGGCGCTACGATCGCTTTCGGTCACGGTTTCAACATTCACTACGGCAGAATCCACCCGAGAGCGGATATCAACGTAACCATGATCGCACCTAAAGCTCCTGGTCATACGGTCCGTTCAGAATTTGTACGCGGCGGCGGTATCCCTGACCTTATCGCGGTCGGTCAAAACCCATCCGGTACAACAAAAGAGCTTGCTCTCTCTTACGCTTCTGCAATCGGCGGCGGACGT
>CAZNQJ010000174.1:0-4360 GCA_964575205.1 uncultured Campylobacterales bacterium
AAAGATCGGCAGCCCCATGTTAAAAGCGTTGCGGTAAAAGATACGGGCGAATGTCGGGGCGATAACGGCAGCTACACCGGCAGCCTTGAGCGCGATCGGCGCATGTTCGCGAGATGATCCGCAGCCGAAATTCTCATCGGCAACGATAATGTCGCCCGGCGTCATGTTTTTGACAAAGGTAGGATCGGCATCTTCCATAACGTGTTTTGCCAACTCTTCGGGTACTGATGTATTTAAATATCTTGCGGCGATAATTAGGTCTGTATCGATATCTTTACCGAAGTTCCAGACCTTTCCTTCAATCGTATGCATTGAAAATCCTGTTATTGGAACGCCTTGTTTCAGTATCCTCTATGTAGGATCCGACAAGGAGGCGCCCCGTTATAAATTTTTCGGATTATAGCCAAATATGGGTCATGATTTACTAAAGTGCTCCCATAAGCGGCCGCTTTTCGTTTTAATATTATCTAGTATTATGCGATTGCTGCCTGTCAGATCACACTTTCCGACCGGTTGAAGAGCACTGGATACTTTTGCGGTATTTTGAATTCTAAGCTCTTTTTTCAGAATATTTCGGTATAATCCACCTCTTTTATTAATTACATGCTAGGAGCGCATTCGCATATGACCGCAAAAGACCTGAATAAATATCTAGAGGATGCCTTTAGCTCACACAAATCCAGCGACTGTATTACTTATGAATCTCTGGTTGACGCCTTTGACAAGCAGCCGACTGCTGCTCAGGCAAAAAGTGTCTTGAAGCTCGCACAAAAACACAACGTCTGCCTTTTTACTGCTTCTGAACACGCAAAAATGCTTAACGACCAGGAAGCAGCCCAGCGTTTGGCCGCTCAGCGCAAACTTATCCTGGATTCTAAAAACGAAGAGTTTGATATCCTCAAGCAGCATGAGCTTATGGAGTGGTCGCGTTCGGATTCACCTGTACGTATGTATCTTCGTGAGATGGGGCAGATCCCCCTTCTCACCAAAGATGAAGAGATCGAGATCTCCAAGAAGATCGAATACGGTGAAAGTATTATTATTGACGCGATCTGTTCAGTCCCTTACCTGATCGATTTTATCCTGGATTATAAAGACCCTCTTATTAACCGTGAACGCCGCGTCAAGGAGCTCTTTAAAAGCTTTGAGGATGAAAAAGAGTCTGACAGTGACGACAATGACAACGACGACGACGATACGGACGCAGAAACGACATTAACGGTAAAAGACACAAAGCGCGTTGATGCGGTCGTTTCAAGCTTTAAAGCGCTGGAAAAGGCAAAAAAAGATTGGATGAAGTCTGTCGAAAAAATGGTCGTTCTTGAAGAGGGCGAGCCGATGACGGAAGAGTATGTGTATTTTTACATGACGGCCAGTTTTAAAAAGAAAACACTCAAAGAGCGTCTGTTGGATCTTGGGCCGACCTCCAAATTGATCAATGAGCTTGTCAAGTCTATGGAGACAGCATTAAGAAGCGATGACGGTTTTGATAAAGAGCTTAAGCGCCTTGAGTATAAACTGCCGCTTTTTAACGACGCACTGCGTGAAAACCACGTAAAAATAGTTGACGAGATCTGCGACCTGACAAAAGAAGATATTTCTGCACGTGTTCCCGAAGCGACAATGGTCAGTACCTATATGGAGATCAAAAAGCTGATCCAGACAAAAGAGGCTTCCAAAGGCAGTTTCGATATGGAACCGGAAAAACTGCTTGATATTCTTGAACAGATCAAACGCGGTAAAGAGATCTCGGAGATCTCCAAAACGCGTATGGCCAAATCAAACCTGCGCCTTGTCGTCTCGATCGCAAAACGTTATACGAACCGCGGTCTTCCGTTCCTTGACCTCATTCAAGAGGGAAATATCGGTCTGATGAAGGCCGTCGACAAGTTTGAGTATAAAAAAGGGTACAAGTTCTCGACCTATGCGACCTGGTGGATCCGTCAGGCTATCAGCCGCGCGATCGCTGACCAGGCCCGTACCATCCGTATCCCGATCCATATGATCGAGACGATCAACCGTATCAACAAGATCATGCGTAAATACCTTCAGGAGAACGGGAAAGAGCCGGATGTCGATACGATCGCCGAAGAGGTCGGTCTCTCTATCGAGAAGGTCAAAAACGTGATCAAGATCACGAAAGAGCCGATCTCGCTTGAGGCACCGATCGGTAACGAAGATGACGGGCGTTTCGGCGACTTTATCGAAGACAAAGCCTCCCTGTCGCCTTCTGATGCCATCTTGAAAGACGACCTCCGCCTTCAGATAGAAGGTGTGCTTGAGCAGCTCAACGAGCGCGAAAAAGCGGTTATCAAAATGCGTTTCGGCATCATGGATGACGAGAGCGACCGCACCCTTGAAGAGATCGGTAAAGAGCTCAATGTGACGCGTGAGCGCGTACGTCAGATCGAGTCGTCGGCGATCAAAAAGCTTAAGCACCCCAAAGTGGGTCGCCGTCTTAAAAACTATATAGAAGAGTAATCGCTTTGACTTTCGAACAGCAGTGGATTGAGTATGACTACAATCCCTTTGTCCTTTTCAACTCCAGCGGCAAGGTCGTCTCCCTTAACCACGAGGCGCAGTACCTTTTGGGAAGCATCGATAAGAACATCCTTTTCGAGATCGCTACGACACATGCCAGTACAAGTTTCGGCTTCAAGACAACCTTTTTGGAGCTTGAATTCGGCCGATACCGGTTTTTCGGTATAACCGTCGGCTATGAGAACGAATCCGAGATCGGTATACGCTTCTATCTGCAGCCGGGCATAAACTTTTCGGCACCCAAGCCGACAGGGGACCTGACCAATATCTACACCCTGATCGACCTTTGTGTCAGTACCAGTTCTATCGGTTCAGAGATCCTCTTTCAAAAAGAGGTGGACCCTACTATTCCCGAAATACGACTGCATCCCGACAATTTCATCAAGTTATTGAATAAGATCTATGCCGCATTCAAAGAGAGTCAGAATGTTATGACAAAACTCTTTTACCGTGTCGGTGAACATATTAAGTTTGACGGAAAGAAGTACTCCCTTTTTACGATCGAGGTCACAGGCGAAGTGTTCTGTAAAAAACTTGTTTCAGAGATCGAGATGCTTGCGCAAAAAAACAATCTCTACAGCTCGTTTAATGAGAATGTTGTCAGTATCAATATTCCGATGATCACAGAGTAGCAGTACAAAACAGGCAGGGTTCGCGCCGTTTACGCGCGCATCTACATGTTTTTTATAAAGAGCGATCTCCCCATGTGGAGCCCTGTCAATATGCCAAATCCGAGTCCGATCAGATACGGCATAAGGCTCAACAATCCATTGTTTTTCAAGCCGATAAATCCAAGTATTAAAATGATATAAGGCACAATCCTGAAGATGGAGAGCAGTGCTGGAGCGCTTTTTGCCGTATTTTTGACCGTATGGACTTTAATACGCTTTTTCTCCGCTTTGACGATCGCTTTGAAATCCGGCTCTTCTTTGCCTGCAACGTCCTCTTGCATGATCTCTTCGCTGTAGAGGTCAAACGGGTCATCGATTTTATCAACTAGATCGACATCATCCGGTCTCTCTTCCGAGGCGACACGACTCTCAACAAGACGCTTGTAGCTGTATGTCGAGCCAAGCAGGATCAGAACGGAAGAGATAAACGCGATCTGAAAGTTGATAAAAAAGGCATATGAGTAGAACCAGAGCGCAAAGATAAGAAGCTCGCTCAGGAGCGCTGCTTTAATAATTTTTTGCACTCTCGTCCTCGTCTTCATCGTCTTCAAGATGCTCTTTGACCCTGTAGCGGCGCTCTTTAGAGAGTTCTTCAAATACCTTGTACTGTTTTGAGTAGGCCTTGTAGATATTTAAAATGGCTGCGGCAATACCGAGAAAAACACCGATCCACAACGTCCATGTATGACCCGTCAGGTGTTTGAGGCCAAGGCCGATACCCACACCGATAAGTACGGCAACAACAATCGAGATGCCGAGCGAAAGAGACTCTGCCCCTTCAATAATAGGTTTTAGACGCGGTTTTTCACTCTCTTCATCCGGCGTTTTCGGTGTTTCGGCCATTATCTGATCTCCGCAAAGATTTTTTCAGCCGCTTTGAGTGTATTTTCCACCATCTCATCGGTTGTCGCAGTCGAGATAAAACCTGTCTCATAGCCTGAACAGGCGAAGTAAAAGCCCTCTTCCAACATAGCTGCATGAAATTTTGCAAAGAGCGCGTGGTCGGCTTTTGCCGCGTCATCGAAGTTCTTGACCTCGCTTTCGCTGAAAAAGAAACCGAACATCGAACCGCGCACATTGGTCACCATCGCAATACCGTTTTTCTCAGCAGCCGCCTTCAATCCGTTGACGAGATGTTCGGCGCGCTC
>CAZNQJ010000175.1:0-3340 GCA_964575205.1 uncultured Campylobacterales bacterium
TCCCTCAAGATTTCTTCTCTGGCGCGACAGAGAAGAAAGGTTGAATCAGTGACAGAAACTGCGTGCTGCAAGTTTACGACTTTTTTGAATTGGATTTAAATACGTAGTGTTGTCAGTTTTCTTCTTTGCTTGCACAAAGCAGAAAGCTAACGGTAAAGAAGAAAGTGCAAAGGCGGGTTTAGTCACTTTCAAAAGTATCCAATATTTGGAGTCACGAAACCTTCCGTCATCATTCACTGCACCAAGACGCAGCTATTGCCAAGAGTTCTCATAATTCCCTGAAAGCGTCAGCTTTTTCAAGAATCTCATCTTTAGCAGGCAAGCCAATACGCACAGAAGAAACAGAGCGCCTCTCTTCTTTCCCTCAAGATGTCTTCTCTGGCGGGACAGAGAAGAAAGATTGAATCTGCGGCAGTAACTGCGTTTTAAATTTGAATGAACGTCTATGTGATTTCTCGCCTGCGCTATAATACCGCATGCAAAATCTACCGATTCATCAGGTCATACCCCGTATCATCAGCACCCTGAACGAATCAAACCGCCTTGTGCTGCAGGCTTCTCCCGGCGCCGGGAAAACAACGGCGGTGCCCCTTGCCTTGCTGAATGAAGCCTGGCTCGAAGGCAGACAGATCATCATGCTCGAACCCCGGCGTCTGGCCGCCAGAAATGCCGCGGCCAAAATGGCTCAACTTCTGGGCGAAAAGGTCGGTGAGCGGGTGGGGTACCAGATTCGTGCCGAGCGCTGCGCCAGTGAAAAGACGAAGATCCTTGTCGTAACCGAAGGGATTTTGACCCGCATGCTGCAGGGTGATCCTGCACTTGAAAACGCGGCACTGCTGATCTTCGATGAGTTCCATGAACGTAACCTCCACGGTGATCTTGCCCTGGCTCTGTCCCTCCAGTCGCAGGAGCTCCTTAACAGCGAACTCAAGATCATGGTGATGTCGGCCACCCTCAACACCGAAGCCATCGCCGATCTGCTAGAGGGTGCCCCCGTGATTACCAGCGAAGGGCGCAGTTTCCCGGTGCGGAACATCTACCTGAACAGCAAAACAGCCCATCCGGCGCCTACGCAGCTGGGTGCGCTTATTGCCAAGATCGTCGGCGAGGTGATGCGCAATGAAGAGGGCAGTATCCTGATCTTCCTGCCGGGGGTACGTGAGATCAGAAACATCGAAGCGAAGCTGAGCGAGATGCTGATGGGCGACGATACGGTTATGATCGCGCCGCTTTACGGCGAGATGGGCAAGCAGGCGCAGGATGCCGCCATCAGCCCCTGCCGAGAGGGGAAACGCAAGATCGTCCTTGCGACGAACATCGCCGAGACGAGTCTGACCATCGAGGGGATCACCGTCGTCATCGACTCAGGCCTGCAGCGGGTCTCTACCTTTAACAGCGGTTCGGGGATGGACCGCCTCCATACAATCGCCGTCTCGCAGGATTCGGCGACACAGCGCAGCGGCCGCGCAGGGCGCTTGAGCCCGGGCCGGTGCTACCGCCTCTGGCACGAACACCGTCCGCTCGCGCGCCACAGCTCCCCCGAGATCATGACGAGCGACCTGACGCCGATGATGCTGGAGCTCGCCAACTGGGGCGTTGAAAGGGTGGATGAACTGAAGTGGCTCGACCTGCCGGCTTCTTCTGCGGTAGAGCATGCCCGCAAACTGCTGCGGGAGCTGGGTGCTTTGGAGGGGGTGAAGATCACCGGCCACGGCAGGGCGATGCTCACACTGGGAACGCACCCGCGTCTGGCGCATATGATCCTTAAAGCCTCCGAAATCGGCTGCGGGGAGACGGCCTGCCTGATCGCCGCACTGCTGAGCGAAAAGGAGATCTTTAGCGGCAGTGCAAGACACGCCGCCGACCTTTCACAGCGGGTGACCGCCCTGCAGGAGCAGCACGCTGGAAGCCACATCGACCGGGAAGCCTGCAGGCGTGTCCTGCGAACGGCCTCGGAGTTCCGCAAAAAGCTGAAAAAAACGGACGCAGTGCGAAAGAGCAGGAGAGACATGGTCGGCGTGCTGCTCGGTTTTGCCTACCCCGACCGCATCGCGAGATGCCGCGACATCAGAAACAGCCGCTACCTTCTCAGCGGCGGCAAGGGGGCCGTTTTGAACAGGGAAGATGAGCTCTTCGGCGAACCCTACCTTGTCATCGCCGATCTTGACTCTGCGCAGAGCGATGCACGCATCTTCAGCGCCGCTGCCATTAGCGAAGCGCTCATCGAAGCGCATTTCGCCAAACTGATCACCAGAGAGCGCCAGATAAAGTGGAACGATGAGGCGGAGCGGGTCGAAGCGAGAGAGGTGAGAAGACTCGGCGCTCTTGTCCTTAACGAACAGCCTGTGCAGAATATCGGCGAGGCTGACACTGCCGCGGCACTGCTCGGCGCTATCAGAGAGAGGGGGTTGGATGCATTGAGTTGGTCGAAAGAGGCGCTCTCCCTGCGGCAGCGTGTCGCCTTCCTGAACTACTGGAAGGAGAGAGAGCCCGCTGTCGCAAAAGCTGTCGCTGACCTTCCCGATCTCAGCGACGCATGGCTGCTCGGCCATCTTGAGTCATGGCTGCTGCCGCACCTTGAGGGGGTCAAAAGCTTCAAGGCCTGCCGCAGGCTTGACACCTACCCGATGCTTGCAGGGCTGTTCTCCTGGGAGCAGCAGCAGCGCATAGAGCGTCTGGCCCCGCCTAAACTGAAAGTGCCGAGCGGTTCGACGATCGTCCTGAATTACGAAAACCCGGCCTCGCCTGTTCTGGCGGTACGGCTGCAGGAGCTCTTCGGCATGCTTGACACCCCGCAGCTCATCGACGGCAGCGTGACGATGTCCGTCGAACTGCTCTCGCCCGCACACCGGCCGATGCAGGTCACCAGAGACCTGCGTAGCTTCTGGGAAAATACCTACGACGAGGTGAAAAAAGAGCTCCGCGGCAAATACAAGAAGCACTACTGGCCCGACGACCCCTTCAGCGCACAGGCAACGAGCAAGACCAAAAAACAGATGCAAAAGCCTTGACATAGGTTACTCCCCTTATTGTTCAGACCGCAAGGATTTGATCACAAGTCGATAAGTTAACAATAAAATAATAATTAACTTTATATAATCAAAAAAGTTTTTTATAGATCTCTCTTTCTATGCGCAACAACATACTTATGGCACTCATGTAAAAGTGCGGAGGTTACAGATGAATAATGTACTCGATATTTCGGTATTGTACGTTGAAGACGAAGCGGGTGTCCGAAACTCTGTCGCCCGTTCTCTGTCTCTATTGGTAAAAACAGTGCATGCTGCCGAAAACGGTTTAGAAGCATTGAAACAGCTCCATGAACATCCTGTCGACCTGA
>CAZNQJ010000175.1:3350-4357 GCA_964575205.1 uncultured Campylobacterales bacterium
ATCGTGTCGGATATCAGGATGCCGAAAATGGACGGGTTGACCTTTGTTGAACACCTGCGCCGGGAAGGGAGCGATATTCCGGTCATCATCACATCTGCCTTTAATGAAGCCGAATACCTGACGAAAGCGATCGATCTTAAAGTCGACAAATTTATCAACAAACCGATCCGTATCACCGATTTGATGGACATCTTAACGAAACTTGCACAAACGATCTTTGACAAACGGCAACTCCGGATCAAGCAACAGGAACTTAAATACTACCGTCAGGCTATGGAACAGACAAATTTCGTCATGCATATTAGGCCCGACGGTTCACTGTTGGGAATGAACCGCGATCTGTCTGAGTATTTCGGCGAGGTGCTCGGCAAAGATTTTTCTGTACGATCAATTGATGAGATACTGGAGAAAGGGTATGTCGAAGAGCTGCTTGACAAAGTGAAGGAGCTGAAAGTCTTCAGCAAGATGGCGCTTCTGACGATCGACGGTATAAGCTTCACGATATGGATCACGGCGTTTGCCTCCATTCTTGAGGAGGAGTGTATAGCCGAAATAACCCTCCTGTTGACCAATATCAGTGAAGTCGTCCGTGAAAAAGATGAGACGATAGAGAGGCTCTATACCGATGATGTGACAGGACTGCCCAACCGTCAGAAACTCTTTCATGACCTGGCGGAATATAAGTCGAACCGGATGATAATGATCGTTGATATCGACGGGTTTTCGAACCTGAACCATCTCTACGGGTTCGATATGGGTGACGATATTCTGAGGCAGATGGCAACGGTGCTGGCTGATTACGGTCATGATAAAGAAGCATGCTACCTCTACCGCAGCGACGTGGACCATTTCGTTATCTTGTTCGAAAATAGAGAGCCGTTTCTTTAAAAAAGGCACACCCTGACTTACCATCACTTAATCCAAATGAAATTCATGTTCGGAATGACTACGAACATTATGATGAAAGAATTGACCACTGGGTCATTAATTCAAAAAGCCATATCTAT
>CAZNQJ010000176.1:0-4338 GCA_964575205.1 uncultured Campylobacterales bacterium
ATGAAATTGCCGTGGACGAAGTAGATCATCTGCTGTTCAATATCACGCTCCTCCTTGCCCTGCTTGACACGTGCCTTCAAGTCGACGATTACGCTCTCCCACCCTTTAGGCTCTTTAAGCGCGGCTCTGTTGGTAACGCTGATTGCGAGATTGGAGACATTTTTATTGCCGCCGATCTGTTTTTGCAAAAAACCGGTGATCTCGGCATCGGTTGCGCCAAAAAGTGAAAGACTACTTAGTAGTATCGTTGCTGATAATTTCGACATCAATGACATTGTCATCCTTTTCTGAATGGATTTGGGTATAGGTATGTGTATCTGTTTTGTTTTCGAAAGTAGATTTTGCCGTAAAACGGTTAACCAACATCTTGGTAAAAACGGAGAACTGCAGCAGAACACCGATGATGTCGGTCAAAAAACCCGGCAGGATCAGAAAGATGGCACCTACTATGGCAAAAATATTCAGACGCTGGAACTCTTCCATATCGATCTTCTGCATGGAGAAGGCGTGCATGTTTGCCATCAGGGTAGTACGGAAGTTCACCAGCAGAACGACGCCCGCCAGTGCGCTGACCATCAGCTCCAAAAAGGTGTAGAGACCGCCGATCCGCGAGGCAAGATCGACCGAGATCATCACCTCCAAAAAGAGATAGGCGATAAAGTAGATCATTTCAGTCGTTCCATAATGGCATCGAAGACAGCGTCTGCGGCGACTTCACTCTTGTGAAGGTTTGCCCGTTCTACGATCTGAACATTGCCGTTCTCTAGCTCTTTGCCGACAATGACCGTGAAAGGAAAGCCGATGAGCTCCGCATCTTTCATCTTAAAGCCGAAACGCTCTTTGCGGTCATCAAAAATGACGTCGACCCCTTCGTCCTGAAGTTTTTTGTAGAGCGCTTCGCCGAAGGCAAGCTGCGCTTCGTCTTTGATATTTGAGACCATCACATCAACCATATACGGGGCCGTCTCTCTGGTCCAGATACAGCCGTTCTCATCATGATGCTGTTCGATCGTAGCAGCGATAAGACGGCTGACACCCATGCCGTAGGTTCCCATGACAAACGGCTCCGCCTGCCCTCTTTCATTCAGGAACTCCGCTTTAAGCGGCTTGGAATAGGTGGTGCCGAGCTTGAAAATATGGCCGACTTCGATCCCTTTTTTGTAGAGCAGCTTGCCGCCGCAGTTGGGGCAGTTGTCACCCTCTCTTGCCGTATACAGGTCGGCAAAAAGCGCCCCCTCAAGCACGCTCATGTCAACACCGACGAAGTGGTAATCTTTCTCATTGGCACCGCAGATCAGCTGTTTGGCATCTTTCAATCCGCTGTCAAAGACGCACGGCACTTTATCCATATCGAGCGGCCCCATAAAGCCCGGGACAAGACCCAGATCCGTCAGTTCATCTTCGCTTACGTCGGCGATGTCCAGGGCTTCGGCCGCATTGACCGCTTTGACCTCCTGAAGTTCGTCATCGCCGCGCAGAAAGAAGAGAACGACCTGATCGCCGTCTTCATAGATCAGGCGTTTGGCCACGCACTTCATCGTGTAGTACGGATCGACCTTGAAAAAGTCCGCAAGATCGGCGATGCTTTTGACATCCGGCGTCTGGAATTTGTTAAAGGCCGCTTCCGGTGCCTCAGGGATATCCCGGCGGGGCGAACGCTTCGCGGCTTCAACGTTGGCGCCGTATTCGCAGCTGTCGCAGATAGCGATCGTGTCCTCGCCGCTGTCGGCGATCACCATCAGCTCCTTTGAACCCGAACCGCCGATCGCGCCGCTGTCGGCTTCGACCACGCGGAAATCAAGGCCCAGGCGCTCCAGAATGCGTTTATAGGCCGCCTCCATCGCATCGAACTCGCGGTTAAGGTCCGCTTCGTCGGCGTGAAAGCTGTAGCCGTCTTTCATCACAAACTCGCGGCCGCGCATCAAACCGAAACGCGGACGCGCCTCATCGCGGAACTTGGTCTTGATCTGGTAGAGGTTGATCGGAAGCTGTTTGTAGCTGGTGATACGGTTTCGTACAAGATTTACCATCATCTCTTCATGGGTCGGCCCCAGGACGAAAAGGTTCTCTTTGCGGTCACGGAAACGCAGCAGCTCTTTGCCGAACTTCTCGATACGGCCGCTCTCCGCCCATAATTCGGCCGGCGTGACAAAGCTCAGCTCAACCTCCTGGGCGCCCGCTTTCGCCATCTCTTCATTGATCACGTTCTCGATCTTCTTCAAGACACGTTTGCCCAGAGGCAGATAGTTGTAAAGTCCGGCAGCAACCTGCGATGTAAAACCGGCACGTGCTAAAAAAATATGGCTGGCAAGCTGGGCATCGGAGGGTGCCTCTTTTGTTGTCGGGATAAAAGCTTGGGAAAAACGCATGGAGTTCCTTCTGAAAATAGTTAATTTTTTTCTTGTCTGTCTAGGCCCAGGATGTGCGAAAGCGCGTTCATCAGGGACTCTGATTCAGCCTCTTCCGTCACCTCGCGAAGCCGCTTCATTTTGCCGTGGAGAAAACGTTTCATCGCCTGTTCGGCCATTTTCCGGGCCTCTCCGGCATACTCTTTAGGAAGATAGCCGTTGTTGATCGCCCGTTCGCTCTCGAGATCTGCCGCTTTCATCGCACGCAGATAGACCTCTTTGATCATCGGCTCGATGCTTTGGCGCTGCTGCCACTCATAATAGCTCTTTGTAAAATTGCGAATGATGCCGAATGAGGCTTTTGCCTCATCCTCGCGCAGGACAAGGTTCTCATCCACAATACTTTTGAGATCGTCCACGGCATACAGGGTGATGGATTCGGACTCGAACTCTTCGATGTCGCGCGGAACCGCCATATCAATCCAGTAACGGTCACGGATCGAAAAGTTGATGTCCTTTTTTTTGATGATCGGTTCGGTTGCACCGGTCGCCGAGACAAGCACGTCAAACTCGTCGATCACCAGGCTTAGCTCGTCAAAGTCGATCACCTGCGCATCAAACTCTTTGGCGATCTCTTCCGCTTTTGCGCGGGTACGGTTCATGATCGTAATGGAGACATTCTCTTTGCTCAGATAACGCGCACTCAAAACCGACATCTCGCCGGCACCGATGATCAGCGCCCGTTTCCCGCTCAGATCACCGGCATCGCGCTTGAGCTGCTGCATCGCGACACTCGCGATAGAGACGGGTTTGGAGGAGATATTGGTGACGTTGCGGACTTCTGCGGCGCACTTGAAAGCGTGATGGATGACACCTTTGATCTGGGGACCGCAATAGTTGTGCGAACGTGCAAAGGTGTAGGCATCCTTGATCTGCCCCGCGATCTGCGTCTCGCCGACCACCATGGAGTCAAGCGAACTGACGACCGACAGCATATGGTGTATGGCAGAACGGTCTTCGTGAATGTCCGCCCGCACATCCAGTTCATCCGCCTGAATGCCGGAGCGTTTGTGAAGATGAAGCAGTATCGTCATGGTCGCATCATCGATGTCGCTGCAGCTGCAGAGGACCTCGATGCGGTTACAGGTCGATGTCACCATCGCTTCATTGATGCTGGGATCCGAACAGATCTTGGCCAGGAACTCCTCTTTCTGTTCATCATTGGAAAATGCCAGCTTCTCGCGAATGGCCAAAGTGGTATTTTTATGGGTAAAACTGACCACCAGAATGTGCATTAAAAACTTCTTTTCATCATGGATTCGATGATGCCGACAAGACGTTCATCGCCGGCAACGGCTTCAATCGCCCTGTTTGAGAGCTCCTGGGCCAGCGCATAGGAGCGTTCGATACAGTGATGCTCTTTCATCTTCGCTTTGATCCATGCCGACTCGTCAGCGGTGAGCTTCTGTCTGTGTCCGGAGACCAGACGTTCTCTCTCCGCTGCGCCCAGGGCTTCATAAAGATAGATGTACGGCAGGGTGCACTTGCCCTCTTCATAGTCATGCAGTGCCGGCTTGCCGAGGGTCGCCTCGTCGGAGACAATATCAAGGATATCGTCGATGATCTGAAAGGAGATACCGAGGTTTTTGCCGTAGAGGGCGTAGGCCTCGGCATCTTTGCCCGCCAAATGGGCTGCCGCTTTGGCCGAAGCTTCGATAAGCGCTGCCGTTTTAAGGTAGAGCATCTGCATGTAGCGCGCTGCATCGCTGTTGAAGTTCTCAGACATACGCACGTCCATCAGTTCGCCGACGGAGAGTGCCGTGACCGCGTCGGCGACCGTTGTGGCAACGGCCTCGTCAAAAGAGACAAGGGTGCTGTAGGCTTTGGAGTAGAGCGCATCGCCGAGCATGATCGCTGTTTTAGAGCCTTCCGTCGCATTGACGGAAGCGGCGCCGCGGCGAAGGGCGGCATCATCGATCACGTCATCATG
>CAZNQJ010000177.1:0-4321 GCA_964575205.1 uncultured Campylobacterales bacterium
TATAGGGACGAGAGAATCTCCGGATGGCGCGAGAACTATGTCTACAAGCTCTCTTCGGGCGAGATCGTCGCGCTCTACGTCGACAGGAGCGCTGAAAAGAGGCTCGAAGAGGAGCTCAGACAGAGCGAGGAGCGTTACCGTTTCATTATCGAAGCGACCACCGACGGCATCTGGGACTGGGACATCTCCGCCTCCAAGATCTATTTTTCGCCGAGGTGGAAAACGATACTGGGATACCGCGACGATGAACTCGAAAATTCCTTCGACGAGTGGGAGAGCCGGCTGCACCCCAACGACAGGGAGCAGACCTTTGCCGACATCACAGCCTCGCAGCAAAAAGAACCCGGTCTCTATAAAAACGTCCATAGGCTACAACACAAGGACGGCCGCTGGGTCTGGACCGAAGCGAGGGGCCGGACGCTCTTCGACGACAACGGCCTGCCCGTGCGCATGATCGGTTCGGAAAGGGACATCACAAAAGAGAAAGAGCAGGAAGAGGCGCTTAAAAGGTCAAATGACAAATTCGAGAAAGCCTTTAACCACACGCCGAATGTTATCATCATGACGCACATTGCAACCGGCAGGATCTATGAGGTCAATCGTACCTTTGAAAAGATCGTAGGCTACAAGAGAGAAGAGGTGATCGGCAAGACGACGCTGGAGATCGGTTTATGGAACGACCCGAAGGAGAGAGAAGCCTATATCGCCGCCCTGAAAAAAAACGCTGCTGTCGACGGGGCGGTCTACGCATTTAAGACAAAAACCGGAGTGCTGATGATCGCGCAGGTCTACTCCAGTCTGGTGGTCATTGATGATAAAGAGTATATTTTGGCCGTTGCCGAAGATATTACCGAAAAACAAAACTATATGAACCAATTGAAACAAAAGACGCAAGAGCTGGAGACGATTATCCAGGAAGCGCCGAACCCGATCATGCTGCACAATGAAACGGGGGAGGTCCTGATGGTCAACCGGGTCTGGGAAGAGCTCACCGGGTACACCCCTGAAGAGATCGACACGGTCGATAAATGGATGCAAAAAGCGTACGGCAAAAAAATGCCGCAGATCAAAGAAGTGATCGAAAAGCTTTATACGATAGAGCACAAAGTCGATGAGGGGGAGTACACTATCAGAACCAAAAACGGTAATTTCGTCGTCTGGCAGTTCAGCTCCGCACCCCTTGGCATCATAGACGGCAAACACGCCGTCATCACCTCGGCTATGGACGTCAGCGAGCTGAAGAAGAAAGACGAACTGATGATGGTGCAGTCGCGCTACGCCGCGATGGGCGAGATGATCGGCATGATCGCCCACCAGTGGCGCCAGCCGGTCTCCGGGATCGCCATGGATGCGAACAACATGCTGCTCGATATCGCCCTGGGCGATTTCAAAGCTGACGCGGCAGAAGCCTATGCCAAAGAGATCCTTGGACAGACCGAACATCTCTCCAAGACCATCGACGACTTCAGGAACTTCTTCAAACCGGACAAAGCGGTCTCAAAAGTCAAACTGCCGGCGCTCATCGAAGAGACCTTCTCGATCGTCAAAGAGAGCCTTGCCGACCACAATGTCGCATTTAAGACGACCTATGCGTCGGAGTCCGAAGTCAATGCCTACCCGAGGGAGCTGATGCAGGTCTTCGTCAACATCATCCATAACGCCAAGGACGCCCTGACGGCAAAAAACGTCAAAGAGCCGCTGATAGAGGTACGCGTCTATGAGGATGAGCAGTATGTCAATACGGAGATATGCGACAACGGCGGCGGCATTGATTCGACGATCCTCGGCAAAGTGTTCGATCCCTATTTTACGACCAAAGATGAGAAGACGGGCACCGGGTTGGGGCTCTATATGAGCAAGATGATCATCGAAGAGCATCTTCACGGCATCATCGAAGCGTCAAACAGAGAGAGCGGCGCCTGTTTCAGAGTCCGGCTGCTCAAAAACCGCAGGGGCGATACCGTCTGACGCACGGCTCACCTGCCGCATAATCGGACCATCCCTGCCGGCTTCATCATATCTATCCATTTTTAACGCAGATTGTGATAACATAGAAAGAGTATCTGTACACTGAAGCGAGGCGGGGAGTGGCATCATTATGGTAGATCAGCTTAAAAAAAAGATCGAGTCCCTCAGGGAAAAAGCAGCGAACTTCTCCATCCTCTACGTCGAGGACGAGCCGGAGCTGCGTGAGAAGATAGCCGCTTTTCTGCGCAAGATCTTTAGCCGTATCGAGATCGCCGCTGACGGCGCCGAAGGGCTGGAGAGATACCTTCACGGTCACTACGATATCGTCATCACGGACATTCTGATGCCCAGGATGAACGGCCTGGAGATGATCCGAAATATCCGCAAAGCAGACGAAAAGCAGGAGATCATCATCGTCTCGGCCTATACCGATCCGGAATATCTGACAGAGTCCATCCAGCTGGAAGTCACCGGCTATATTATCAAACCGATCGTTTTTGAACAGATCCTGCGGGTGCTTGAACGGTCGCTTGATAAGCTGGCGGCGTTTCGTGAAAACGAGATGTATAAGACGCAGCTCGAAAGCATGGTCGATAAGCGGACCAGAGAGGTCTCTCAGCTGCAGGAGCGCCAGACTGCCAACTACGAGCATGCCATACACGCCATGATCACGATGATGGAGGGGCGCGACACCTATACAAGCGGCCACAGCGAGCGGGTCGCAAACTATTCCAGGGCTATTGCAAAGGCGATGGGGCTCGCGCAGGAGCAGTGCGACCTGATCTACCAGGCCGGGATCCTGCACGATATCGGCAAGATCATCACGCCCGACGCCATTTTGCTCAAGCCCGGCAGACTGAGCGAGCAGGAGTATCTCCTGATCAAAGAGCATGTGACGGCCGGCTATGATTTCCTCTCGGAGGTGCCGATGTACCGTCAACTGGCCGATATCGTCCACGCCCATCACGAGCACTATGACGGCAGCGGCTACCCCCGCGCGATCAGAGACAAGGAGATCCCCCTGCCCGCACGTATCATGGCCGTTGCCGATGCCTTCGACGCGATGACGACCAACCGCATCTATAAAACGAAGAAACCCGTCCTCGAAGCCGTCGAAGAGCTCAAAAGCCTCAGCGGCATCTGGTATGACCCCGAAGTCATAGAACATGCCGTCGGTGTCCTGGAAACCGTAGATATCAATGAACAGGTCAGCCAGGTACCGAATACGCACATCGACGATGAGCGTTTTGCCTACTTTTTCAAAGATCCGCTGACGCAGCTCTATAACAACTCCTACCTCGACTTCATCCTGCAGCGCAGCCGCGATGAGCAGAATTTTGTCTGTCTGCATGTTCTCTACATCAACAACTTCACCGCCTATAATCAACGCCACGGCTGGAGTGAAGGCGATCAGTTTTTGCGCAACTTCAGCAGCTATCTGCAGGCTGAATTTTCAGGTTCCAAAATATTTCGTGTCTTCGGCGATGATTTCGTCGTCCTGCATCACATGCATCAGGAGATCGATGTCGATGCACTTAATGCGCTGCCCCTGCTGCGAGACAACGACCTCTCCTGTACCCACAGACACCTGGACATGGAAAAATCGACTGTCGGCAGCCTTAAGGAGCTCAAAGAGATCATCTGACGGCCGTCTGATCCTGCACCCGCAAAAAGACCTGAAACGAGGTCACCGCGTCGATATCGTCGGCCTCAACCGAGACCCTGCCCTCACTGTTGACCTGGGCGATCAGCTCGATATGGGCATCCTCGTCCGTAAAGACGATCAGACCGTCCGATTCGCCGCTTTGGGCGGACAAAAGGATTCCGGAATTTTCGATCTGCTTTTTCAGCCTTTCCGTTGAGTCGAACGGGGCGACGGTCAGCGTCCCGATAAGTGCTATCAGCCGGTCGAACCGGATCTCGCAGAGCAGACACTCCCTGTTCGTACGGCTGATGCCGCGGTTCTCAAAAGAGACGATGCCGCCGGCCTGAATATCTTTAAGATCATCCATCGTGATCTCTTTGGAACCGTACACCGCTTTAAGACGATAAAACTCTGAAATCATGCCGCACCTCGCTATGTCTTCTTTATGCATATACAGTTCTTATAAGAGGGAGAGTGAAAGTTACAATGCAAGTAATTGACATCAAAGTCAACCTTGCTTGATTCCAAAGCGGACTCAGGAACATTAATATCTTACTTTTTTAAAGTTCTACTGAAGATAGATTAATTATGACCTCAAAGCCTGGTGTAATTGCCACAAATCCATTTTCGGTAAGCAAGAGCTTCAAATGAACGTCATCATTATCTTGACGTTCAAGTGATTTAAAATGATTATTCGCCTTTTGTAAC
>CAZNQJ010000178.1:0-4311 GCA_964575205.1 uncultured Campylobacterales bacterium
TCCCGGTATCGATGACGGTTCAAAAAGCATGGAAGACTCCATCGAGATGATCGAAGCTTTTGTCGCACAGGGCTACAAGAAACTTATCACGACACCGCACATCATGAGCCACCGTTATCCCAACACAACAGCGATCATCGAAGAGGGACTTGCAGCCCTTAAAAAAGAGCTGAAGGCCAGAGATATCGTCATTGAGATCGAGGCCGCTTCCGAATACTATCTCGACGAGACGGTGATGGCCCTGGTCGAAAAACGCGACATTCTGACCTTTGGCGACAACTACATGCTGTTTGAGATGTCGTATGTGCAGCCGCTCCATTTTCTTGAAGAGATGGTCTTTGAGATTAATGTCGCCGGTTACAAGCCGGTGCTGGCCCACCCGGAGCGTTATCTCTATATGCATGACGATTTCAGCAAATACGAACGTCTCAAAGAGCTGGGACTCCTTTTTCAGGTCAATATTCCCTCGTTCGGCGGTTTTTACTCAACCCCCATTGAGAAGATGGCTAAAAAGATCGCGGAAGCGGGAATGATCAATTTCTTAGGCTCCGATGCCCATAAGATCGGGCATCTTCGTGCACTTGAACGGGTGAGGGCGGAAAAAGTGTATGCCAGCATTTTTGAGAACAACACCATCTTGAATAAGACGCTTTAAGGATGACCATGCAGCTTCGGCAACTTTTTCTCATTGCGCTGCTATCGGTTTCAGCGCTGTACGCCCAGCCGGAAACTCCCAAGGAGCCGACGCTGGAGAAAAAGATCGCCTCACTGATCGTCATCGGGTTTCACGGTATCGGCATTACGCCGGAGAGCGCGATTGCCGGAGAGATCAAAGAGGGAGTCGGCGGGGTGATCCTCTTCGACCAGGACCCGCTCAACAAGATGAAACGCAAAAATATCGTCAATGCCGAACAGCTCAGGCAGCTCAATGCCGATCTTCAAAACATTTCCGGGGACAAACTGCTGATCTGTGTGGACGAAGAGGGGGGAAAGGTCGCCCGCCTGAAAGAGAAAGACGGTTTTGAGACCTTTCCTTCGGCCGAAGATGTCGCCAAGGGCGGCGCGAAAGAGGCGGCGTCCTATTATGACGCGATGGCAAAGATGCTCGCGCATAACGGCATCAACACCAATTTCGCACCGAGCGTGGACCTGCTTTTTTCGTACAACCCTATTATCGCAGGCAAAAACCGCTCTTTTTCCAGGAATCCGGCGGTCGTCAGCAGGTACGCCTCCGTTTTCGTGGACGAACACCGCAGGAACCACGTATTGACCGTGATCAAACACTTTCCGGGGCACGGCTCTTCCCGGGGCGATTCACACAAAGGTTTTACCGATGTGACTACGACCTGGACGCCGCAAGAGCTGGAGCCGTTTCAGCAGATGATCGAAGCGCAGAAGGTCGATATGATCATGACGGCGCATATCTTCAACAAGCACCTTGATACCGAGTATCCTGCTACTCTCTCCTACAAGATCAATACGGAGCTTTTACGCAACAAGATGCATTATAAAGGGGTTGTCATCACCGATGACCTGCAGATGGCGGCGATCCACAAGCACTATACGCTCGAAGAGAGCGTCACACTCGCGCTCAACTCCGGCGTCGATCTCCTGCTTTTTGCCAACCAGCTCGAAAAACCGGTCGGGCTTGACGCGATCGTCAAGGTCATCAAGGAGCAGGTCAAAGCAGGGAAGATCAGTGAAAAACGCATCGACGAAGCGTATGGGCGTGTGACGAAGCTAAAAGAGAGGCTCTAAAGAGCAAGAACAGTCACTCAGTGAAACACGTTGATCAGCACAAACGATCAGCATCCGGCTTGAATACTATTTCGTTGACTCAATCAGTTTGCTAAATCCGATTGTTCTATTTGCGTGACAGAGAGGTGGCGGTAATGCGGCGCCAGTTTATAGGCAAAAGCATCTGCCATGGCAGTGGCCATCTGCTGCGTTGCCGCCAGTTTGGACGGCAGTGCCTGGGTGTCGTCGGCACAATGGTCCCACTGCTGTTGGCGGCTTGTGTTTTCATCATAGATGATACTGCCTGTGACGGTATTGATCATACGGATCTGTGCCGATAGCGCGACAGTGCGTTTATCGCAGGAGACTTTGGCCTCCCAGCATCGCCTCTCTTGCCCTTCACCTTGGCATTTGGTGCGTTTGACGTAGTAATAGTCGTCGTGCATCGAAGGAGCATCGACTGTCCCTGAAATAATCGCCTGTGCCCCCAAAAGCTTGCCTAACGCTGCGGCGGTCGATTCATCCGTCAGGGCGCTGTTTTGTATCTTCTGTTCATCAATGATCCTGGAGAGATCGCTCCGGTTGATGAGTTTAAAGTAGGGTTCGTCATCGATACGCTGGTTGGCGATCGCCGTTTCGATCTTGTCGGCAAGATTGACACAGTCGTTACGGAAGGGAATAACGGCAATATTTTTGGTATTGGCTGCCCCGCTGACCTCTGCCGGCTCCAGCGCTTTGAGCGCTGCTTTCTGCGTACATCCGCTCAACAGCAGCACAATTAAGACAGATAAGAGAAGATGAGATGATTTCATTAAATATAGACCTTGATATGCGTCAAAAGCGATGACGGTAACTTAGCATATCGGAGCTAAAGAAATAGTGCGTTGCCCGATATCGCGTCAATGTCAAAAGCATAATATCAGCGGGCAGAAAACAGTTGAAAAACATAGAGAGAGTATGAAAGCCGGTTTGAAATGCAGCTGTCCATATCTGTTTAAACACCGATCTTTACAAAAACGAAAAACGTTACGCTTTTGCTCCATTGCCATTGTGCCAAAGCCATACGGTACCGGAACTTGAATTCTAGCAAGCTCTGCAGCGTTAGCAGACGCTCGGTAAATCGCCACCTCTTCTTTTTGCCGATAGCGATAACTTCAGGCGCATCAATGCCAATAAATACCGGTATTTGATGGTATTTACGCAAGAAATAAGACATTTCAGCTGTCTTTATCACTTTTTTATCAAAATTGTTACAAAAAGCATCGTCTGCGCGATTATAGAGCAACAAATTACAAACAAAGATAGAATTGTTGTCTATAATCCTTTGTCAAAATGGTTTAGTTTGATTTTTTTGTGATATATAGCATAAAAAAATATAAGTTTAAACTAATATTAATATAATGGCAGACGTAAAAACATTTATAAATTTCATCAAGGAACAGTCTGAATGCGACCAATCAAACTTTTTTGGCTTCCTCTCAGCCTATTTATAGGCGCAAATGCCAATGCCTTGACACTGCAAGAAAGCGTTGTCGAAGTCTTGAACACCAACCCTCTGGTGCAGGAGCGGTTGAAAAATTACAGAGCGACACAGCAGGACCTGACGGTCTCGGAATCCGAATATTACCCAAGACTCGATCTTAGAGCATCGACAGCTTATAACAATCCCGGCAAGCTCAACCCGGATGTCACTTATGATAAAAGCTATAGCAACTATGAGAGTTCGCTGGTCCTGACGCAAAACCTCTTTGACGGTTTTTCGACAATGCATAAGGTCGGTTACCAGGAGACACGAATTTTAGCGGCAGCGTATAACTATGTCGAAGTCGCAAACGATACGGTATTTAAGATGACAGAGGCCTATCTGAACGTTCTGCGGGGCAGGGATCTGCTGCAGATCGCCAACGAAAACGTTCAGATCAATATGGGTATCTACAACAAGATCAAAGACCTATATGACGCCGGTTTAGTGACAGACTCGGAAGTCAAAAAGATTCAGGCGTTTCTCTCATTGGCGCGTTCAAATCTTACGGTCCAGAAAAATAATGCACGCGACACAGAGTATATATTCGGACGCGTGCTTGGGCGTATGCCTGAGCCGAGCCTGATGCAGCTGCCTTCCGAAGATTTTCCTATGCCCGAAAGTAACCAGCGTGCCGCAATGTATGCGATCGAGCACAACCCTTCGATCCTTGTAAGTACCTATAATGTCAAAGGTGCACAGGAACTTTGGAAACAGCGCAAAAAAGAGTACTATCCGACGGTCGATCTTGAGGTGAGTCAGAACTACAACAATGTCAACAGGTATCCCAACGGGTTTGATCAGCCCGATGACCGTTTCCGGGCCCGTCTGGTCTTGAACTATAACCTCTTCAGAGGCGGGGCGGACCGTGCAGAAACGCGCAAGCAGATCAGCAAGATAAATCAGGAGGTCGAGGTCAAACGTGATCTGAAGCGTCAGGTTATCGAAGGGCTCAACCTCTCATGGAACGCGTACGAGATGATCGGTGCACAGCTGTATGATCTTCGTGATTACAGGATGTACAGTGAACAGACATTGGCACTTTATAAAGA
>CAZNQJ010000179.1:0-4300 GCA_964575205.1 uncultured Campylobacterales bacterium
AATACAGCGGGAGGCTTTCTGAGAGGGCGATCAAAGAACGCATCGTCGACGCACTGAGCAATATGACCTGGAACGGCAGGCAGGACTATATCTGGATCACCGACTACGACGGCAACAGCATCCTCTCGGAAACACGCACATACCAGGGCAAAGATCCTGCGGCATTGAACGATGCCGACGGCAGGGCGGTCATCCTTGAAGAGATACAGAGCGTGCGAAAATACGGCGGAGGCTATCTCTACACACATCCCAAAAACGAGGCTTCTCAGCTGATAGAGAAAGTGGTCGATTTCGGCCATTTTGACTGGTACTTCGGCAGCAGTATCCATCTCGATCAGGCAATGCAGGAGAAAAAGACGGAACTGCTGCAGCTGATCGAAAAGGCACCGAAAGACAGTTCCGGCTATATCGCCATCTTCGAGAATAACGAGCCGATCTACATCTCGGAAAAAGACGCACAGAAACTTTCAGCAACATTTCTGGAGAAGATGCGCCAGAGTCTGGGGCGGGAGGAGGGCTGGATAGAGCTTCCGCAGGAGAATGCGCACATCTATACACGCTACGTCAAACCGTTCGGATGGCATATCGTCTACGGCTTGAAAAAGGCCTATTTTGACGCTTTTCTGCAAGAGCAGCAGAGCAGGATGAAAACGGAGATCGATCAGGAGATCCGCTTTATCATCTTGGCTTCGGCTTTTATCGCTTTTCTCGTAGGGGCACTGACCTTTATCGTCTCGCAGCGCATTATTGTCATTATCAAAGCGTTCAAATCAGAGCTTGACAGCCGTGAAGCCCAGCTGCGAGAGCTGAACAGTTCATTGGAGAACCGGGTTGAAGCCGAGGTGCGTGCCCACCGTGAAAAAGAGAAGATGCTGATACAGCAGTCCAAGATGGCGGCAATGGGCGACATGATCTCGATGATCGCCCACCAGTGGCGCCAGCCGCTCAACCAGATCTCCTACCTGCTGATGAACATCGAAGCGGCATACGAACACAAGGAGCTGACGCCGCAGTATCTGGAGCAAAAGATCAAAGACGGCACGAAGCTGCTGGAGTACATGTCCGATACGATCGATGATTTCAAAAACTTTTTCAAACCCGATACAGAGCGCAGCCCGGAGCAGATCAGCAAGGTATTGGAACAGACCATCGGTTTTATCAAAAAAGATCTTGACTACCACGGGATAATGCTGCACGTCGAGGTCAAGAACGATGCCTCGTTGATGGTCTACCGCAATGAACTGATGCAGGCGCTTTTGAATATTCTGAGCAATGCCAAAGATGCCATCGTCGGGAGCAACCCGCAAGAGCCGAAGATAGCGGTATTGATCGATGCGAATGAAAGGTCTGTGAAGATAGAGATATGTGACAACGGCGGAGGCGTCGACGAAGCCCTGCTGACGACGATATTCGAGCCGTACTTTTCGACGAAAGGGGCCAAAAGCGGAACAGGTCTGGGCCTTTATATGTCAAAGACGATTGTCGAAGAGCATCTCAACGGCCGGCTCAGTGTCTACAACAACGAAGAGGGGGCCTGCTTCGTTGTCAGCCTTGACAAGCGTGACGCACTTTAGAGGCTCTGATCGATAACGGACTGTTCCTGTTGCACGTCAGTTGACTGATCAAAGCGCTCGCCGAATCTAAAGAGCAGATAAAAGCGGGCCGTTGCCCCTCTTTTCTTTCCTGAATAGCTGCCGCCGTCCAAAGGAAGATCGCTGTCCCATGCGCCCGCAGTGGAGGCAAACCGGTAATCGAGGTCAGCAGCGAGCGATATCACGCTGCTGAGATTGACATTGACGCCGAGAGCCGGCGCTACGCCAAATTCAAAACCGATTCTGGAATAACCGTTGTCTCCGGAATCCCATTCATAGGCCATATTGATTCTGGGCCCGACCCAAAGTCTCACCGTCTGCGTGCGAAGAAGACCGAAACCAAAGGTATGGACGATGTTGATCCTTGTGCCTAAATCGCAATCCCCGCTGCATGATGAACCATCGACCTTCTCAAGCTCCCGCTTCATGACCTCCAGCCCCAGACGGTAATTGAAAAGTCTGTCCCGGCCGATGTTGCTGTCGTAGGCCATACCTAAGCCGGCTGCCGCTTTATAATCGATGTCGATATCCCTGTCGGCTACCGCATCGCTGTCATAGTCCAGCGTAAGCGAACCGCTGCCGCCGGCACTTACAGGTACATACACGCCCATACCTGCGGCGCTTAGGGACATAGGGAGTGCCAGCAACAGGGTGAGTACCACTCTTTTTAATCTATGCATTTCTTCTCCTGGTTAGATGGTAAATATAGGGCACCTCTATCAAGATGCCTACGCTTCAATACGTCTCTATAATCGATTTTCGTTTGGCATCGTACTCGTCTTTGGTGATCAGCCCCTCTTCGTAAAGGGCTTTGATCTTGAGCAGTTTTCTCCGCAGCTCATCTTCCGGTCCGGTCGCTGAAGCAGGAGCGCTGCTGCCTGCCTGTGCGGCGAAATTACCTGCTTTGAGGTTTTTGACGATCCCGGCCTGAAGGGCTTTGATCAGTCTGTTGTAGGTCGGGTGAATAGTTCTGCCGTCGTATCGCATGCGTCTTGAATCGGCATAGTTGATCGAATAGTACGTCGGCGCGTACTTGATGGCGATTTTGGCCATATAGTCGGACTTTTGATAGCGTGCGCTCAGCGCGCCTTCGCTCTCAGCCGTTACCTGCCAGTGCTGCGTCTGCGCTGCATTGATAATGGCGGAGCGCAGCTGTTCGTTGCTGATCTTCAGGGCCTTGATCGGCTGGTAGATATTTAAAACGGGATCGGCTTGAAGCGCGGTGGCCAATAAAAGAGGCAGCATCATCATGACGAAAGTTCCTGGTCTCATTTCAATTCCATTCTGTCAGTATACCTGTAAGTGTAGGTGAAAAGGGCTTAAAATTTTCCTCTTGCCTGATCTGCTTGCGAAGGGGAGAGCCAGGTCGAGCCGCTTAACGGGGGTGTGTCTTTAAGCGGTAGCCGACACCCGAGACATTTTCAATGCTGCCCTCCGGTACTTTCTTGCGGATACCCCGCACAAGCGAGCGGATGGCGTCGGGGCTCATTCCGTCAAAAGGCCAGATCGCATCTTCTATCTCCTGATAAGAGATGGTCTGGTTAGAGTGATAGGCCAGCAGGTCCATGAAGAGGATCTCGTTTTTGGTCAGCCGTATCTCTTCATTTTCGCATTCAATGATCTGGGTATAGGCGTTGTAGCTGCACTCCCGGGAGAGCTGAACGGAGAACCTCTTCTGATCTTCGATCTTTTTGCGCGATTGGCCAAGCGCTTTGAGCAGTTTCTCTTTGGTGACCGGTTTGACCAGGTACTTGACAAGGTTCAGCTCGACCGCCTGCATCAGGTACCCGGTATCGGTATAGGCGGTTGCGATGATGATCTGCACGTCCTGGTCTTTTGAGCGGATGTAACGGGCCATATCAAGACCGTTAAGTCGGGGCATATTGATATCGGTGATGATGATGTCGGGTCTTTCATCATGCCAGACAGCGATCGCCTCTTTGCCGTCTTTGGCTTCGTATACCTCTTTGACAATACGTTTGAGGTATTCGACCGCACTGCGGCGCACATCCTCTTCATCTTCGACATAGAGGAGACGGAGATCCTTGAGAAGCGCTTTTTGCATGGTAGGTAAGGCCTTGGATTGATTGAAATTATTATATCATTCCTCTATGAAAACAAATAAACAAAAACAGCTGATGACACAGTTCGTCTACGAAAAGAGCTGGACGAAGATCTCAGACGAAGAGGCGATCCGCCTGATCGACGATGAGATGAAGATGGGTGACGGCAAAGGGACGCTCAGCTACATCAAAGAGGCCGGAGCAAACGGCAAGGTGATCACGGTCGGCGAGTGCCGCTTTAAACTGGAGGGGTGATCTTGAACACCGCCTTTATCCGTTATGCGCTGCTCAGCGCTATCGCCTTCGCTCTTCTTTTTTTCCTTTTGCGCTACCGTCTCCATTTCGCAATACTTTGGGCCTATCTTTTGAGTGTCAATGCTGTCGGTTTCAGCCTGTATGCCCTGGATAAACTGACGGCTAAAACCAGCTGGCTGAGAGTGCCTGAAAGCCTGCTGCAGCTTATGGCGCTGCTTGGTGCGACACCGGCCTCCATCGCAGCGCAGCAGCTCTTTTGGCACAAGACGACCAAGCGCAGTTTTCAGGTTCTCTTCTGGCTGATTGCCTTGCTGCAGATAATTGGCATATATATAGTCTTCTTTACCGATTTTCTGCAAAACATCTTCTAAACAGATACGCTCATAGACT
>CAZNQJ010000180.1:0-4296 GCA_964575205.1 uncultured Campylobacterales bacterium
ATCATCACCCTAGATACGGACACAGATCTGCCGCGTGATGCCGCCAGGCAGCTTGTCGGCGCCATGGTTCACCCGCTGAACCGCGCGCGTTTTGATGAAGAAAAACAGCGGGTCTGCGAGGGATACGGTATCCTTCAGCCCCGTGTCAGCGCAAGCCTGCCCGGGACGAACCGCTCCCGATATGCCAGAATGTACGGAGGAACGCCCGGCATCGATCCCTATACCCGCACCGTCTCCGATGTCTACCAGGACCTCTTCGGTGAAGGCTCCTTTATCGGCAAGGGGATCTATGACATCGACGCCTTCAGGCAGTCACTTGATGGACGCTTTCCCGAGAACAGGATCCTGAGCCATGACCTTCTTGAGGGGTGTTATGCCCGTTCAGGACTGTTGAGTGATGTGGAGCTGTACGAAGAGTATCCCACCCTCTACAGCGCAGATGTGAGCCGACGGCACCGCTGGATCCGCGGGGACTGGCAGCTTGCGGGATGGCTGCTGCCGCATCTGCCCGGACTTTTGCCCGCACCTCTGCATAAGCCGGTTTCCGGACTGTCGCTATGGAAGATATTCGACAACCTGAGGCGCAGTCTCATTCCTGCAGCATTGACACTCCTGCTGCTGCTGGGCTTGACTCTCTTGCCATCGCCCTGGTTTTGGACCCTCTCTGCGATCGTCATCATCCTGATTCCGCCCCTGTTCGCCTCCCTTATTGAGATGTTCCGAAAACCGGACAATGTGACGCTCGGGCAGCATCTTCGTGTCGTTGCAGACACTGCCGATAAGCGCTTCGCCCAGGCGGCCTTTGAGCTGGCCTGCCTTCCCTATGAGGCCTACTTCAGTCTTGATGCGGTAGTGCGCACATCATGGCGGATGCTGGTCTCGCACAAACGGCTCCTCGAATGGAACCCGTCATCTCAATCGGAGCGTCACAGCCATACGGGCCTCGCCGGTTTTTACCGTTCGATGTGGGCAGCCCCGGTCATTGCCTCTGCAACAGCGATAGCGCTGCTGCTCTCGCAGCCGTTCACACTGTTAGCAGCAGGGCCGATACTCTTCTTGTGGTTTATTTCCCCTGCCGTTGCCTGGCAGATCAGCCGGCCGATCGTCCGCCGTAAAGCGAAGCTTAGCAGTGAGCAGATCCTC
Organism: uncultured Campylobacterales bacterium; assembly: GCA_964575205.1. Taxonomy (GTDB): domain Bacteria; phylum Campylobacterota; class Campylobacteria; order Campylobacterales; family Sulfurimonadaceae; genus Sulfonitrofixus. Next base: position 1,144 of record CAZNQJ010000180.1, read on the forward strand.
TTCCTCCGTAAACTTTCACGCAAGACCTGGGCCTTCTTCGAGACCTTTGTCGGCCCGAAAGACCATTGGCTGCCGCCTGACAACTACCAGGAGTACCGTGTTGCCGCAGTCGCACACCGCACCTCGCCTACCAATATGGGGCTTTCGCTGCTCGCGAATCTCTCCGCTTACGACTTCGGCTACATTCCCGCCGGGTCACTCATCGAACGCACAACGGCTGCGCTCGAGACAATGAAAAGCCTCGAACGGTACCAGGGGCACTTTTACAACTGGTACGATACCCAATCGCTGCTGCCGCTGAAACCTCATTATATCTCTTCGGTTGACAGCGGGAACCTGTCGGCTCATCTGCTGACCCTGCGTCAGGGGCTGCTTGCACTGCCCGATAATAAGATCCTTGAAGCGCGATGGTTTGACGGGCTTAACGACACGCTGATGATCCTGACGGATGCCGTCGAGGGTGTGTCATCCAAGCTGCTTGTTGAATTCCATGCCGACCTCGGCTTGTTATGCGAGTCACCGCCGACAACACTCCCCGAGACACGTCGCTGCCTCGACCGGCTGGCAACGCGTGCGGCGGCGTTAGCCGAGAGCCTCGGTGCTGTGGCGCAGAAGCACGTATCGGCCGAAAACAGGCGCAGCGCAGAAACCGACGGCTACAAGGAGTCTTATGTCGGCTCCGAACACGACCCCGCTCTTGACCATACCAGTACCGTCATTTCCGAGACGGCTTCCGAGTCTGATGTCACATGGTGGGCACGGGCGCTGCTGCGGCAATGCCGCGCAGCACTCGATGAGCTGACGCTTCTCGCTCCGTGGCTTTGGCTGCCGGCAGCGCCGGACGGGCTTGGAGAGCTCCAGGATTTAAGCGAAATTCCAACGCTGCGCGAACTGGCAAACGCCGAGAAGATAGCGTTGCCGGCAGTCAAGCAGCGGCTCGCTGACACTGTAATCGAGCCGCAGCAGGAGTGGCTTAAAACGCTTTTACAGAGGATCACAGAGGGCGGCCGCCGCGCCGGTGAGCGGATCGCAGCCCTTGAGAAGCTTGCACTTGAGGTAAATGAGACGGCACAGATGGACTACAGCTTCCTCTACGACAAGACACGCCGTCTGCTGGCGATCGGCTACAATGTGGAAGAGCTGCGGCAGGATTCAAGTTATTATGATCTGCTGGCCTCGGAAGCGAGACTGTGCAATTTCGTCGCGATAGCCCAGGGGCAGCTGCCCCAGGAGAGCTGGTTTGCCCTCGGCCGCCTGCTCACAAGTACCGGCGGCGAGCCGATGCTCGTGTCGTGGAGCGGCTCGATGTTCGAATACCTGATGCCGCTTCTGGTGATGCCGACCTATGAAAACACGCTGCTTGACCAGACCTACAAGGCGGCGGTAGCAAGACAGATCGATTACGGAAAGCAGCGCGGCCTGCCATGGGGCATATCTGAATCGGGATACAACACGGTCGACGTTCATCTCAACTACCAGTACCGCGCATTCGGTGTACCCGGGATGGGTCTCAAACGCGGGCTCGCTTCGGATCTGGTCATTGCGCCGTATGCCACGGCACTCGCACTGATGGTGGCACCCGAGCCGGCATGTCTGAATCTGCAGCGGCTTGCCGCCGAAGGATTTGGCGGCAAATTCGGTTTTTATGAAGCTATCGATTACACCCCGTCACGTCAGCGCCGCGGAGAGGAAAGAGTGGTTATCCGCTCCTACATGGCGCATCACCAGGGTATGAGTTTTCTCTCCCTGGCCTATCTGCTGCTGGGGCGTCCGATGCAGAAACGGTTTGCATCATCTCCGCCGCTGCAGGCAACCCTGCAGCTGCTTCAGGAGCGGATTCCAAAGGCCACGGCACTCTATGCACACACGGCAGAGTTCTCCGATATTCATGCGATCTCCGCTATTGCCGAGATACCGATGCGCCTCTTCGACACCCCCGACACGCCGCTGCCCGAAGTGCACCTGTTGTCCAACGGCAGCTACCACATGATGGTCACAAATGCCGGAGGCGGATACAGCCGCTGGAAAGAGCTTGCCCTGACGCGCTGGCGTGAAGACGGTACCCGTGACGCCTGGGGAACATTCGCTTACATCCGTGATATTTCCAGCGGAGAGTTCTGGTCAACCGCCTATCAGCCCACTCTGAAGCGTCCGAAGCTGTACGAAGCGATCTTTTCGGAAGGACGTGCGGAATTTCGGCGCCGCGACAACGATTTCGATACCTATACCGAGATCGCTGTTTCGCCCGAAGATGATATCGAACTGCGTCGGGTCCGCATTACGAACCACTCGAGTGCACGCAGAACGATCGAGGTCACGAGTTACGCGGAGGTGGTTCTTGCATCCGCCGCTTCGGACGCAATGCACCCGGCCTTCAGCAATCTTTTTGTTCAGACCGAGATCCTTGAGCAGCAAAAGGCGATCTTCTGTACCCGACGCCCCCGCTCGGTCGACGAGCATCCGCCTTGGCTGCTTCACCTTATGACAGTTGACGGCGCCCATATCGATGAGATCTCCTATGAGACAGACCGTATGCAGTTTATCGGCCGCGGCAGCAGTGTCGCCGACCCGCAGGCCCTGCAGATGACAGAGAGAGGTTTTGCGCCGCTCTCGGGCAGTGAGGGCTCCGTTCTGGATCCGATCGTCGCCATCCGTTATCGGATGACCCTGGATCCGGGAAAAACAGCAACCGTTGATTTGGTTTACGGCATCGCAGAGAGTCGCGACGATGCCTTGGTACTGCTCAAGAAATACCAGGATAAAGGTTTCGCGGATCGGGTCTTCGATCTGGCCTGGACCCATAGCCAGATTCTGCTGGACCAGCTTGATGCCACCGAGTCCGAAGCGCAGCTTTACGGGCAGCTCGCCGGCTCCGTTATCTATGCCAACGCCGCGCTGCGCGCCGATGAGGCCATTCTCATCAAAAACCGCCGAGGACAGTCAGGGCTTTGGGGCTACGCCATTTCCGGCGATCTGCCGATCGTACTGCTGGAGATTGGCGATCTGGAGCATATTGACCTGGTCCGCCAACTCATCCAGGCCCATGCATTCTGGCGCAAAAAGGGGCTGACGGTGGACCTGGTGATCTGGAACGAAGATCACGCCGGTTACCGCCAACTGCTCCACGACCAGATCATGGGGCTCATCACCGCC
>CAZNQJ010000181.1:0-4275 GCA_964575205.1 uncultured Campylobacterales bacterium
TCATCACCTCAAGGCAGGAGCTGCTGCGGGATGTCGGCCATGAGCTCAGGACCCCCATCGCCAAGGGGCTGTTTGCAGTCGAGGAACTCGAAGCTTCGCCTCCAAAAGAGATCATACACAAGGCCTTTTCAGAACTCGAGCGTCTGATAGCGGAACTCCTTGAGATCGAAAAACTCCACGCCATGAAGAGATTGAAGCTCGAGACCTTCAAGGCGGAGACCCTTGTTCTCGAAGCCCTCTCAAGGCTTATTTTTGAAGATGAGTCGAAGATCACCATCGATATCCGAACCAATTTCACCATTAACGGCGACCTGAACTATCTTGCTCTTGCCCTCAAAAACCTCATCGACAATGCGCTCAAATATGCGCTTGAGTACCCGGTTTTTGTCACGGCAGAAGAGGGGGTTATCACTGTCAAAAACAGGGGCGAAGCGCTCAACGGCGCGATCGCCTACTATACGGAACCCTTCACCCGTGAAGAGAGTTCGCGGCGAAGCGAAGGTTACGGGCTGGGGCTGAACATCGTCAAAAAGATCCTCGAAAAACACCACCTGACACTCGAGTATGCCTACACTGAAGGCTTCCATCTTTTTTCCATCCGCTTTTAAATGCCTTGGAGCGGCCCTCCTTTTTCGTCTGAAAACCGTCCGATATAGTCTATAATTTACCCAACAAAGAGAAGGAGCGATGATGAAAATAGCCGTTTCCGCCTGTCTGCTCGGCGAAAAGATCCGCTTTGACGGGGGCCACAAGCATGACCGCTTCATTACCGACGAATTGGGCAGATACGCCGAGTTCGTCCCTTTTTGTCCGGAGCATCTCGCTTTCGGCACACCGAGACCCTCCCTGAGAATGGTCCGGGAGGAGGGCGCATTTGTTATCCGCTCCAACAAAGACGGCAGTGACCTGACCGGTATCCTTGAGAAGGCCTCTCAGCAGGCGCTGTCCGCACTCGACGCGCAAAAGCTCGGCGGCATTATCTTCAAAGCAAAATCCCCGAGCTGCGGACTTGGGAGTGCCAAAGCCTACCTGCCTAACGGATTCGCTGAAGGCAAGAGCAGTGGGCTCTTCGCCGACCTCTGCAGAGCGTACTATCCGCTCTTGCCGATGGAGGAGGAGGGACGCCTCAGCGATCCCTGGCTGCGCGAAAACTTTGTGATGCAGCTCTTTGCCTACGACGATTTTGAGCAGTTCAAGGCTTCGGAGCCGGACATGAAAGCGCTCGTCGCCTTTCATCAGGCCTACAAGTTCATGCTGCAGTCCAAAGACGAGAGGTCCTACCGTAGACTCGGCGCGATCGTCGGCAATCAGGAGAGAGCAGACTTTTCGGAGCTCTTTTTACACTACGAGAGGCTCTTTAAAACGGCCATCGGCCACAAGAGCACGATCGGCAAGACCCGCAATGTGCTTGAGCATATGGCCGGGTTTCTCAAAAACAGTCTCACCCCCGTCGAAAAGTCGATGTTCCATGAACAGATACAAGACTACGCCGACAGAATCATCCCCCTGATCGTACCGCTAAGCACCCTCCGTATCTTCGCCGAAAAATATGACGCTGCCTACCTTGTGGGCAGAAGTTCCTGCACCCCTATCCCAAAGAACTGGCGCTGCGCTCCGACATCAGAAGCGGAAAATAAAAAGAGCGCCTTCCTATCCGTAAGAGGCGGCCTGAACTAAGAACTATTTCTTCCAAACTGCTGTATGATAAAACATCTATAAAAGAGAGGTGTTGCACCGATGTTGAACCTTCAGGATATGCGTCGCGAATACAGGCAGGCGGAACTCGACGAGAACAGCGTTGAGGCGAACCCCTTTGTGCAGTTCGAACAGTGGTTTCAGGATGCCTTGTCAGCGCAGGTGAGCGAGCCCAATGCCATGGTACTGGCAACCGCGGACAAAGAGGGGCATCCCAACCTGCGCGGTGTGCTGCTCAAGATCTTTGACGAGCGCGGTTTTGTCTTCTTCACCAACTACAACAGCACCAAGGCCAGAGAGATCGAGGCCAACCCCTACGTCGCACTGGAATTTATGTGGCTCGACCTCGAGCGCCAGGTGCGCATCATCGGAAGCTGCGAGAAGATCACCGTCGCCGAATCGATGGCCTATTTCATGAAGCGCTCCCGCGGCAGCCAGCTCGGCGCCTGGGTGAGCGACCAGAGTAGTGTTATCACTTCGCGAAAGATGCTGCAGATGCAGATCGAAAAGATGAAGCAGAAGTTTGCAAAAGGCGACATTCCCCTGCCCGATTTCTGGGGCGGCTACCGCGTGGTCCCCTCGAAGATAGAGTTCTGGCAGGGGCGCGAAAGCCGCCTGCATGACCGTATTCTCTATACCAAAACCGATGAGGGGTGGCGCATCGAGCGTCTGGCCCCCTGAAAGGATCACTATGCGCAACTTCTTCCTGGCTTTGACCGCACTGCTCTCTTTCGCGGGGTGCAGTCGTCACTATCCGCCTTTGGAGACGGTCGACAAGGTTGACCTTGAACGCTACAGCGGGACCTGGTTTGAGATCGCCCGCTACGAACACTCCTTTGAAAAAGGGTGCAGCCGGGTCAGCGCGACCTACACCCTTAAAGACGACGGCACGGTCAAGGTACTCAACCGCTGTATGACGGAAGCGAAAAAAAAGAAAGAGGCTGCCGGTGTCGCCTATGCCGCCGATGCAAGCAACAGCAGATTAAAAGTGAGTTTTTTCCGCCCTTTTTACGGAGACTACTGGATCATCATGCTGGATGAGGCTTACCGTTACGCCGTCGTCGGCGACCCCTCAAGAGCGTACCTGTGGATCCTCTCGCGCACGCCTGAGCTTGCGGAAGAGACGACCCGCGAGATACTGCAAAAACTGCCTGCGCTGGGCTATGACCCCGGTAAACTGCACTGGACGCGGCAAGACGACAATTAGGTGATGAGGGCCGAATGAAAGCCCCTTATACAAAAAGAGCCCTCATCTGCAAAAGTAAGCGATTCGAACCAAGCCTGCTAAAGCTAATGGAATTCACTATAGAGTGTTATAAAAACAAGGAGGTCTTTTATGAAAATCGCATTGACCGGAGCGAGCGGCTTTGTCGGCGCGGCGCTGCAGAAGAGATTTAACGACTGTGTCATTATCACCCGCAGCGACGACGAAGCGGCAATTCTCAAAAAGCTTGAGCATGTCGACGTCGTCATCAACCTTGCCGGCGCACCCATTATCAGGCGCTGGAGCGACCCCTACAAGAAAGTGCTGCTGAAAAGCCGCATCGACACGACACGAAGCCTTGTGAAGGCGATCAACCGGAGCAACGTCGGCCGGTTCATCTCCACCTCCGCCATCGGCATCTACCCCGACAATACCGTTTGCGACGAGCTCACGACAGAGACCGCCGCTGATTTTCTCGGCATGCTCGCGAGAGAGTGGGAGGTGGAGGCCCTCGCCTGCCACAAACCGACGACGATCCTACGCTTCGGCGTTATCCTCGGACCCGGCGGCGGCGCGCTTGCGCAGATGCTGACCCCGTTTCGTCTGGGCGTCGGGGGGATCATCGGCAACGGAAAGATGATGACGAGCTGGATCGACATCGACGACCTGATGAAGATCTACGGCTTTGTGATCGACCGGCACCTCAGCGGCATCTTCAATGCCGTCTCGCCCAACCCCGTAAGCAACTACACCTTTACGAAGGCTTTAGGCGCCGTTCTGCACCGCCCGACGCTCCTGCCTATTCCCGAATTCGTACTGCGCCTCATGTACGGCGAAGCGGCATCGGTGCTGACCGGCTCCAAAGAGGTCTACCCCAGAGCATTGGAAGAGGCCGGGTTCGTCTTTGACTATCCCGATATCGGCAGTTCGCTGAAACATCTTTTGGGGTAACAGGGCCCTCCCGCCTCTGCAAACAGCGGTTTTTACAGAATACTCTAACGTTTGTTACTCTTTATAACGCGTAATAGGCCCTCTTCTTGCTCTCCAGCCGGTCGTACATCGCCAGCATATTGTGATAATCGCCGTGAAGCGTTCTGTCTACCAGGAAGACTTCACCATCCAGAATGCGCAGCGCTTTTTCGACCTTCTCGCGTCCGAAAACGTTAAAGAGCGCCTCCTCGTACTCTTCCCAGACAAGCCCTTCATCACCCATGCGGATCAGCTCGGCGACAAGATGGCCCAGCTTGTTGCTCCCGAATTCCAGCAGCTCAAGCGCCTCTTCCCGGTTGCCAAGCAGAAGGTGTATCTGCGCCTTGAGTTCAGCCAGCGTGAAGTTGTTCTCGAAGATGACCCCGATATATTTTTCGACATTGATC
>CAZNQJ010000182.1:0-4272 GCA_964575205.1 uncultured Campylobacterales bacterium
TCCGTCTACTGGACGGCCAGCACCTATGCCTGGAACGCGCCGCACGCCTGGGTGATCGACTTCGGCAGCGGGGCCTCATACACGCTGCCCAAAGAGGAGCGCCGTTTTGTCCGCTGCGTGCGCTGCAGCGATTTCAAAAAGTGCATCGAACTCTTTTACAACAAGTAGTTGCCTCCCGACACGCCGCTTTTTTATTTAATGCCTGACGGCTTTAATCGTCTGACTTGAAGGGAGGACGATTGATGTCAGAATCGTTTTCAACGACAGGAATACGCATGGCTGCTCCTCTAAACATGATTGCCGAAGTGGCGTACCATAGAATGCAGCCAAAAAAAAAAGAGCGGCATAACAAACAGATTGACGATAATAGCAAAAAAGAGACCACCCATTATGGCAATGGCCAGATCCTGTATGATCTGTGTTCCGCTTCCCAAAGCCAGGGCTATAGGAAAAAGCGCAAACGCATTGGAGACCATGGTCATCAATACGGGTCGTATCCGTACGCCAATGGCCTCGGTAATACGGTATTGCTCACCGCTGTCTGCGGCAGTGTTCACTTTATAATAATCATAGATCAGTACGTTGTTGTTGATGACAATACTGAGCACGATCAGTATGCCCATAAATGCTGTAATATCGAGCGGTTTTCCGGTGATCTTGAGCGCGAGGAATATGCCGCTGAGTGTCAGTAAAAGTGCCATGAGGATATTGAAGGCTATACGCAAAGAGCTGAAGTTGAGCAGCAAGCCGGTAAAGATGATGATGACGGCAAAGAGGATGACATAGCCCATCTCCTTGAACGACTGCTGCTGTTGCTTGTAAAAACCGCTGATATCCGTGGTGATATCGGCGGGCAGATCTGCGCTGTCGAGCGCTTTTCGAATATGCGTGACCACTTCTGACATATTGTTGCCCATAAAACGGATACCCAGGACACAGACGGGCGAAAGGTTGTAGTGGGTTATCTCTGCGACCTTGTCATGATAGGTGATATCGGCAACAAAGCTCAGCGGTACGTTTTTATGTTGTGTCGGGGAAAAGATCAGGAGCTCTTTTTGCAGATAGGCGATAGGATCAATCCGCGGACGGCTCATCAAGACACGGATGTTAATAAGCTTTTCACCCTGCGCCACTGAAGCGACCACACTGCCGTAATACATTGTCCTTATCTGCGCGGTCAGTCTCTGCTCATCTATTCCGTAATTGACAAGTGCATCATCTTTCAGGCGGACATTGATCGCAGGCGAGGCGTAGGAGGTAAGGACATTGACCTCTTCAACGTCTTTGATGGGTTTCAGCAGGCTTTTGAGGCGGTACCCCTGCGCGATAAGCTTATCGGGGTTCGGGCCAAAGAGCAGCACGGAGATCGGTGCATCGGCTCCCATGATATCGCCAAGACGGTCTTCAAGGACCTGAGAGAGTCCGAGCTCTTCAAGGTTGGGTACGGCCGACTCGATCTTCGTCCGCAGATCGTCGATGATGGCAAAGGTACTTCGATCGCGTTTCTTTTTCAGGGTGACCAGAAAATCGCCCTGATTGGACTGGGTCGCGACCTGGCCAAGGGATGTTCCGATACGCATTGTCCAGCCCTGAACTTCAGCTGTGTTGTCTAAAATGCTGCCCACTTGCAAAAACTCATCCTCGCTTTGCTTGAGGGATGTCCCCGGCGGCAAAACGATATCAACAACGATATTGCCCTCATCCCATTTCGGTAAAAAGGTGGAAGGAATCGTGTTGAAAAGATAAATGCTCAGTCCGAAACCGGACAAAATAATGAGAAGAGATATCCAGGCATGGCGCATCATCTTCAGCAAGAAGCTTTTGTAACGTTTTACAATCGGTTCCATAAAGTCATGACCGCTTTCAGGCTGGTCCGGCAAGGCCATATAAGCGATAATAGGTGTCAAAAAGATGGCAATAAGCTGTGAGATGGCATAGGTGATTACCAGAACAAAAGCCAGCTGTTTGAAAAAGAGTCCTACAACACCGCTGACAAGCAGCAATGGAATAAAGATCAATATGGCAAGCATTGTGGCGATGGTCATAATCGGCAAGATCTCTCTGGCGCCTTTGATCACGGCTTCTTGCTTGGAAACACCTCGTTTGAAGTGACGTTCAATGTTTTCGATCACGATGATCATCTGATCGATCAGACCTCCCAATGCGGCTGCCATACCCCCTAAGGAGAAGATATTAAAGTCGATACCCGAAAGTTTCATGCCCACCATCGTAATCAGAAAGGTGACAGGAATAATAAAAAGGGCCGCTAAAGAGAGTGTGACTTTGCGTAAAAAGAAAAAGACAACCAGCACTGCGATAATACCGCCAAGGATAATAGCATCACGAACACTGGTGATAGCTTCATTGACAAAATCCGTGCCGTCATAGTAATTGACGATCCCGATCCCCTCTTTTTTTAGTTTGGGTGCCAGTTCTTTCAGCTTTGCATTAAAGGCATCGGCAACATCGACAGCATTGGCATTGGGTTGTCTCAGGAGATTGAAAACGACGGCATTTTTAAAACCGGTCGCTGCGCTTGTCGCTTTGACGGGATTGCTTCTCTCTATAAGCAGGGCCATATCGCCAAGCTTGACGCTGCGGTTGTCGGAGATCGGAATATCGAGCTGAAGCAGTTTTGAAGCATCTTCGCTCTTTTGATAGAGGGAAAGAACGTATTGGCGGTGATAATCTTCGATCAGCCCCATAAACTCGATCAGGTTCTGTGCTTTCAGCTGGTCGATCACTGTCTGTACATCCAGTCCGAACCCGTGTATTTTTTCGGTATCGAGCAGCAGTTTGTACTCGCTCCATTCGGGTGCTTTTATCTCGATGTCATAGACACCGGGCAGGGAGAGCAAAACCGGCTTAAGCTCATAATAGAGCTTTTCGGTCAGTTTCGCACGTGAAAGAGAGTTTGAACCGATGGCGTAGATGGCCACAGGATAGATGCTCGGTGTTGCCTGACGGATGGTGATCGACGCATCGGCGGGAATGCGGTTTTTGATGTCGGCAATACGGGCCTGGACCAGCTGATAGGCCAGATAAGGGTCAATATTCCAGTTGAAATAGAGGCTTATGCTTGTTGAGCCGATGGAAGTGGACGAGACGATCTTCTCAACATCCTGTACGGTTTTAAGCGCTTCTTCGCTGGGCTTGGTGACTGAAAACAGCATCTGTTCAATAGGGGCATACCCATTTTCGATACTCACTTCAATACGGGGAAAAAAGACATTGGGAAAAACACCCTTGGGAATACCCGATGAGAGTTTATACCCTACGGCCGCCAATAAAAAGATGACTATGAAAATAGCCAGTTTGTTTTTTAGGATGTAGAGAAAAAAAGTACTGGAATCTTTCACGGCAGGACCTCTACCGCCGCGCCGTCATTCAGCATATACGCATTTTTATAAGCGATCTTGTCATCCGCATTCAGATGATCATTGACGAGGACCTTGTCTATCATGTCTTTTTGGACATTGACAAAATGAATATGCGCGACATTGTCTATGATCACAAAGACAGCAGGCCGGTTCTGTTCCAGAATAATAGAGGCTTTGGGAATGATCCATCCCTGCAAACTGTCTGTTTTTATGGTGGCTGAAATTTGCAATCCGACAGGCAGTGTCTGTGAAGGTTTGGCGATGATATCGATCAGGTTACTGCTGCTTTGGGGCAGGATCGCTGCGATAGTGGCGTTGATCTCTCCGCTTGGTGCCGTCACACTTACGGCTTGATGGATGTGAAGGCTTTTGGCGTAGGCCGGATTGACAAAGAGCCGTATGACAACAGCACTTGAAGTGACTTGGGCAACCTGTGCCCCATAGCCGACATAGCTGCCATCAGCGCTGATAGAGCGGACATATCCGCTTGTCGGGGCGTAGATGTTCTGCCCTTTTTGAAGCAGTAAAAGGCGGGCAGCATCATTTTCGCTCTGCGCCAGAACGAGCTCTTTTTCCCGAATAGCTGATTCCTGCACCAATATATCGACTTCGGAGATGATACCGAGATTCAGCATCTCTTTATTGCGCTTTCCTTTTTGACGTTCTATACCGACCTGTTCTTTAAGAAGTGCTATTTTAGACCGGAGTGCGCTTAGCTGCATCGTTCGGGCAGGATCACTCAGGACCCCTATCTTGTCGCCTTTGCTAACATAGCTTGAGAGAGCGGTTTTAGAGTGGAAGATACCTTCTGACTGCGCATTGATACTTAAGGCTACAGCGGGTTCCACAACACCTCTTGCGTTTAGACCGATGACAGCTTTACTGCTCTGAG
>CAZNQJ010000183.1:0-4257 GCA_964575205.1 uncultured Campylobacterales bacterium
GTTTGCCAACCGCCGTGCCAACCGCGGTATGGAAGGTCTGGCGATCACACCGGATCAAAAAACTTTGGTCGGGATCATGCAGTCGACGATGTATAACCCGAGCAGTGCCGTCAAAACACTGGACATTACCCGCATCGTGACGGTCAATGTCGACACGGGCGCTATCGGTCAATATCTTTATAAACAGGATAAAGCCGCAAACTCAAATTCCGAGATCGTTGCTTTAAGTGCAAACGAGTTTCTTGTCATCGAACGCGACGGAAGCTTTTTTGCCGATAACCCAAGCGCCCAAAAACATATCTACAAGATCGACCTGAGCACGGGGACAAACCTCGAAACGGTAGCCCAGAGCGGCAGCCTGGTGCAGGATGCAGCTGTCGGTCTGACCATAGGGGGAAAAACACTCGAAGAGACCGTACTGGCCGACGGAAACTGGAGCACACTGGCAAGCAACGGCATCGTACCGGTAAGCAAAACACTGGTGGTCGATATGATCAGCGAAAACGGTTATCCGCATGACAAGATGGAAAGCCTCTGGGTCATCGACTCGTCAACATTGGGTGTATTGAATGACGACGACTTTGCGACCTGGTCGACCGGCGGTGTTTTGGAACAGAAGTATCTTGATGCAGCCAAGACGGTTATCGATGCCAATACGCTCTATGTCGTCAAAGATCTTAATCTAAGTACAAAATAGCTTCTGAAAAGGCATTGCCGTCGGGCAACTGACCCGGCCGTCAGTCCAACGCTTCAGGCATATATTTTAATTCACTTCTCACAGCATATTGGATATTATCGTTAAAACCTCCAAAAGCCTTAATTATTTAAATATCACCAGATTTCTTGGTATCACACTGCAGCCGGGTATTTGAAAGGGTGGCTTGAAAGGGATATTTCTGTTTTGAGAGACCTGTTCATCATGCATTGCGCAATAACAGTTTTAAGGTGTTTTAAAATTACTTATTGTTGTTAATGATTATAAAATGCCGTTTGTGAAATAATAGTCCCAAAAGCCTAATTTGCAAGGAGTGCATCATGGATCTATTCTCACCTATAAAGATCGGCAACTACACGTTGAAAAACAGAATATTTATGGCCCCGATGACGCGATGCCGAAGCGTAGAAAACAATGTCGCCAATGAGATGATGGCAGAGTACTATGCCCAGAGAGCCTCCGCCGGCCTGATCATCAGCGAAGCGACCCAGATCTCGACGCTCGGTATCGGGTACCGCTTTACCCCGGGTATCCATACGCCGGAACAGGTAGAGGGGTGGAAAAAAGTGACCAGGGCGGTGCATGAGAAGGGCGGTACGATGTTTTTGCAGCTCTGGCATGTAGGCCGGGTCTCGCACCCCTCCTTTCATAACGGCGAGCTGCCGGTTTCGTCTTCGGCGATCAAACCGGCAGGCGAGATCTATACGTATGAGGGGCTGAAGCCGTTTGTAACACCGAGAGCGCTTGGGAGCGATGAGATAAAAACGGTTGTACAGGAGTATGTCACGGGTGCAAAAAATGCGATCGAAGCGGGGTTTGACGGGGTGGAGATCCATGGAGCCAACGGTTACCTTATCGACCAGTTCCTGCGTGACGGGACAAACATAAGAGAAGACGGCTACGGGGGCTCTGTTGAAAACAGAGCGAGGTTTCTTTTTGAGGTTGTCGAAGGAGTCACATCGGCCATCGGTTCCGACAGGACCGGGCTGAGACTCTCTCCCAGCGGTACGTCGAATGATATGAAAGACTCCGATCCTGCAACACATTTCGCCTACGTCTGCGAAAAGCTCAATGCGTACGATTTGGCTTACCTGCATGTCATCGATGCCCTGGAGGGAGACATCCGGCACGGCGCCAATGTCGTTGAACTGGGTGTGCTCAGAGAAGCCTATAAAGGTGTTCTGGTCACCAACGGGGGGTATGATAAAGAGCGGGGAAATGCAGCCATAAAAAACGGTCAGGCGGATGCCGTCGCCTTCGGCAAACTCTTTTTGGCAAACCCCGATCTTCCCGAACGCTTTAAAGAGAACGCGGTGCTCAACAAGCCTGACCACGAAACCTTCTATACCCAGGATGAGAAAGGGTACCTGGATTACCCTCTCATGCACTAGGAAGAAGCGGCTTTTAAACTACTCTTTTTGGCTGTTTTTGAGTTCATCTTTGAACGCTTTGGAAAAAGAGGTCGGCAGGATGGTCCGGTTGATCTTTCTGAACCCGAACTCCATGAAGGCGACGGCAAGGGTGCCTGCCGGGAGGGCGGCAATGACGACCACGATACTTATTTTGATGAGGTCGACCGCCTGTTGGCGGATAAATGCTTTCTCCTCAGTCGTCTTTGCCTGTTTATAGAGCAGACGGAGCATCACCAGCGTCTCTTTGTACTCGTTGTGCGACTGGGCTTTCAGGAGCGTGATCTTCGCTTTGATCTCCTCTCTGTTGGTCATCGACCGTTTCAGGTTATTAAAGTACCCTCTCATTTTGATGCGGTCCTTTTGGACGTTGCCGTTAAAAAGAGGTACTCTTTGCCGCTGATGCGGAGAGCGAACTTCTTCTGCTGAAGATAGCGCTTGGCGTAGTCGATGTCACTGAGCAGGAGGGAGAGGTCAGATTCGCGGTAGTTGCGCATCTTCGCCCCGTAGACCATCTCCCCGTCGATCCAGCGCGAGTTGGGAAAGCCGAGGATAATGGCGCCCTCAACGCTGAGGTAGTTCTGCACCAGCTCCATCAGAAAGGGCTTATAGTTGATGCCCGGGCTCTGGAGGGTGCCTACAGTGATGATGAGGTCGAAGCGGCCGAGGTCCAGTTCGTCGAGGGCGTTGATGTCGTGGCAGTAAAAGTGCATATTGGGGGTGTTGAAACGGCTTTTGGCCTCTTCGATGGCGCTTTTGGAGTGGTCGATTCCGACGAATTCGATGGCACCGAAGGCAGTTTCACCCAGCAGCTCCCGAATCAGGGCGAACTCGTCGCCGCGGTTGACGCCGAGGTTCAAGACCCGCTTCTTCGCCGTAATACCGGCAATGTCAAGCGCGTGAAGGTAGGCGGAGAGAAAGGCGGGCTCCTCGTTTTTGCTGATGGAAGAGAAACGCGAATCGGCCCCGTACTTCTCGGATCTCTCCTGCGGGTTCTCCTGGTGAAAGGAGTGCGCCTTAAGCTTCTGAAAACGGAGGATGATAGTCTCTTCGGTAGCGCTCACCGGCGTCAGCATGCGGCAGTGCAGGTCAGCGGCAAGGTCAAGCCATGAACGCAGCGAGCGGTAGAGATATGTTCTGCCTTTGAGCGTTACGGCAGTGCCTGCATAGGAACCGCTGCAGAGGTCGGGGTTGAGCACTTCGAACTGCACCTCTGATCGGTCTGCCAGCTGCTCACTCAGCGTCTTGGTGATGAGAAGCATACTCTCGTCGGTGAAGCGTGTGATAGCTCAGCCTTTCTGCTTCAGGAGTTTGTCGTATTTGGCTTTGAGCTCGAAATAGGCTTTTTTGTAGTCGGTGATGCTCTCTTCTGTTACCGCTTCGGCTTTGGGCGCTTCGTCGGTCAGGATAATGATCTCGGCTTTACCGTTTACGGTACGCGTCTCGGAGGGGACCTTGCCGCTTTTGGCCAGTTTCATGGCATTGAAGATGCTGATCTTGTTTCTGATGGCATACTCTTTGAGTGTGAGCTCTTTCATGATTCGCCTTTTTGGAAGATAAGGTTTTTGAGGCTTCGCTCATCGTCATCGCTGGGGAAACTCTCCATGTTGTCCAGACGTCTGACGAAGGCGAATTCCGGTGCGTTCTCTTTGAAGAGGTTCCTGATGAATGCGGTGCCCAGTTCAGGGGCGTTGAGGGCCGACAAAACGGTGCAGCTCTCGGCCGCCAGCTCTTTGAGTCTGCGGATGATCTTCGCATAGTCGTTCGTAGCCGCAAACGACCCTTTCTGGAAGCTGGGCGGATCGATGATGATCATATCGTAGGGCCCCGCCTTTCGGATACGGCTCCATGAGTTCAGTATGTTGTAGGGCATATACTGGCTGCTGCGGGGGTCGAGCGCATTGAGTCGGTGGTTTTCCCGCCCGGTGGAGAGGGCGCCCTTGCTCATGTCGACGTTGACGACCGACTTCGCCCCGCCTGCGATTGCCGCGACGGAGAAGGGGCAGGTATAGGCGAAGAGGTTCAGGACTTTTCTGCCTTGCGCGTTGTCACGGACAAACTCTCGGCCTATCTTCATGTCGGGGAAGAAACCGATGTTTTGGTTGTTAAGGAAGTGGAGTCTGTACTTGAGTC
>CAZNQJ010000184.1:0-4252 GCA_964575205.1 uncultured Campylobacterales bacterium
AGATCGAAAAATACGCTGCAGCAGATGCATTTGGCAGAGGTCGAAAAGAGCACGTTCGCAGCGCTCATTTCAGCGTTAAAAGAGGCGGAAGAAGAACTGAAACGGCAGGTTGGGACTTGGTCAAACTTTGATCGTTTGTAGAAAAGTGAAGTCAGTCAGCAGGTTATTTTCTGCTCACCGCCGAAAAGCGGCCACTATGCGTTTTGATGCGCATTGATATAATTGCACAGTGACGTAACGGTGGCAAAGATCGATTCAGCGTCCGCGATATTGGTCACTTTGACACCAAACTCTTTTTCGATGACCATTGTCAATTCGATCGCATCAACAGAGTCCAGACCCAACCCTCCATCACCGAAAAGAGGATCAGTATCACTGATGTCGTTTGGCTCAATATCTTCAAAGTTCAGACCTTCTATGATCTTCGCCTTTAACACATCCGTAGTTACCATATTTTGCCCTGATATTTTTTTGGAAGTGTACCACAGCCTCGTTAAGATGCCGTTTAATAGACCTTCCAGGCCTCAGCGGAGACCTCTTTGTCACGGTTCGCATAGAGCAGCTCCAAAAAATAGTCACGGTAGACCTCGATGGCCCCCAATGATTTCAGATGGGCTGTCGGCACCTGGGCATCGACAAAGGCGTAGCCCCACTCTTTCAGCTTCCCGATCAGCACGGCAAAGGCCACTTTCGAGGCATCACTTTTTTTGGCGAACATCGACTCCCCGCAGAAAACCGCCCCGACGCTCACCCCGTAGAGACCGCCGACCAGCTCGCCCTTGTAATAGGCCTCGACGGAATGCGCTCTGCCCAAACTATGCAACACGCTCATCGCCTCGATCAGTTCGGGCTGCAGCCAGGTCCCCTGCTGCCCGGGTCGGTGGACGCTTGCACACGCCTGAAGCACCTCAACAAATGCCGTGTCAAAACGCACCTCAAAATGTTTCATTCTTTTTTTAAGGGAGGGACGCAGTCTGAAGTCGTCAAGATGCAGGATCAGACGCGGGTCCGGCGACCACCAGAGGATAGGGTCGCCCGGGGAGTACCAGGGGAAGATCCCCTCTCTGTAGGCCAGATAGAGCCGCGAAGGGCTCAGGTCACCGCCGTAAGCGACGATGCCGTCTTCATTAGCCTCATCCGGATGGGGGAAGCTAAGCTGATAGCCGAGTTTTCTGATCATTCACTGTAGCTGAAGAGAAGACCGTCGTCATAATCGACAACGACTTTGCCGCCGTCTTTCAGACTTCCGAAAAGCATTGCATCGGTCAGCGGGTCTTTGATCTTTTCCTGGATCACGCGAGAGAGCGGACGGGCACCCATAGAAACGTCATAACCCATCTCGGCCAGGTAACCGCGCACTTTTTCACTGATCTCGACATGCACTTTTTTCTTGGAGAGCTGTTCATTGAGCTCAACCATAAATTTGTCGACGATCGCTTCGACAATACTGATCTTAAGCGGAGCAAAATCGATGATCGCATCGAGCCTGTTCCTGAACTCAGGTGTGAAAAAGGCTTTGAGCTCTTCGCCTCTGGAGAGGGACTGATCCGCCTTGAAGCCCATAACGCTTGCCGCTGTCGCGCCGACATTCGAGGTCATGATCAGGACGACATTTTTAAAATTGGCTTTATAGCCGTTGTTGTCCGTCAATGTCGCACTGTCCATCACCTGCAACAGGATGTTGACAAGGTCCGGATGCGCTTTTTCGATCTCGTCGAGCAGCAGCACCGTGTAGGGGTGTTTACGGATCACTTCCGTCAGCAGCCCGCCCTGCTCATAGCCGACATACCCCGGAGGTGCGCCGATGAGACGTGAAAGGGCATGCTTCTCCATATATTCGCTCATATCAAAACGTTCAAAGTGAATGCCCATCTCATCGGCCAGAGATTTGGCAAGCTCCGTTTTACCCACGCCGGTCGGTCCCGAAAAGAGAAAAGATGCGATCGGTTTTTCACCGGCATTGAGTCCGGCACGGGCGCGTTTGATAGCCTGGGCCACCTTCTCTACCGCCGCATCCTGACCGATAACACGTCTCTTCAGATCGGCTTCCAGGGTTGCCAGTTTTGCAGTGTCGTCTTCGCTGATGCGCGACGTCGGCACGCCCGTGATCTTGGAGATCACGCTCTCTATGTCGTGCGGCGTCACATTCAAACGTTTTGTCTTGTGCAGATGGAATGACGCCCCCGCCTCATCGATCAGGTCGATCGCCACATCCGGCAGAAATCGGTCGCTGATATACTTTTTGGAGAGCTCCACCGCCGCTTGAAGTGCTTTATCGGTGTACTTGACACCGTGGTGCTCTTCATATTTTGCACGCAGCCCTTTCAGGATCGTGAGACTGTCTTCCATTGAGGGCTCGTCCACATCGATGCGGGCAAAACGGCGGCTCAGCGCCCTGTCCTTTTCAAAAGCATTTCGGTATTCGGCGAAGGTTGTTGCCCCCATGCACTTCAGTTCGCCCGAGGCGAGCGCAGGCTTGAGCTGGTTGGAGGCATCCATGCTGCCGCCGCTCACCGCACCGGCACCCACCAGTGTGTGGATCTCGTCAATGAAAAGAATGGCACCTTTGGTGCTTTTAAGTTCATCGATCACACCTTTGAGGCGTTTCTCGAAGTCGCCGCGGTATTTGGTTCCCGCCAGCATCGCCGAGAGGTCAAGCGCAAAGACCGGCGCCTTGTGCAGAATCGCAGGCACATCATCTTCGTTGATCCGCAGCGCCAGCCCTTCGGCGATCGCCGTCTTGCCGACACCCGGTTCACCGATTAGCAGCGGGTTGTTTTTCTTGCGGCGGCAGAGTGTCTGAACGACGCGCTCGATCTCATCGTTGCGCCCGATCACCGGGTCTATTTTCCCCTCTCTGGCCTTTTCAACCAGATTGATCGTATATTTGTCCAGATAGCTCTCGGTATCATCGCCGTTGCCGACACTGCTGTCGACATCCTGATGGGAGATCACCTCCAGAACATCAAGACGCGAGATCTCCTGGTCATTAAGCAGCGCTATCGCAAAGGTGTGCTCCTCTTCAAAGACGGCCGCCATCAGATCACCGACATCAGCCTGCTCTTTCTGCGCACTGCGGATATGCTTGATCATCTTGTCGATCATACGCGAAAGCGCAACGGTCTCGAATGGTTCCTGATTGACATCATCGGGAAGCGGCTGCATCGTTTCGTTCAGGTAGGCCGCTACTGCCACTCGCATGGCATCAACATCGCCCCCGCACTCTTTGATAATGGCAATGCCCTCTTTGGAACCCAGCAGGGCAAAAAAGACATGCTCGATGGTAAGATACTCATGGCGCTGATCTTTTGCATAGGTAAGCGCTTTTTGGAAAATACTGTTTAATTCTGCACTGATCATCTTACGCCTCTTCCATTGTTGCTTTAAGCGGAAAACCCTGTTCGCGTGCAAGCTTGCTGACCTGCATCACCTTCGTCTCCGCCACTTCATAGGTATAAACACCGCAAACACCCCGCTCTTTCTTGTGGATATCGAGCATGATCTGTTCCGCTTCCTGATAGTTTTTATGAAAGATGTTCATCAAGACATCGATGACAAAATCCATAGACGTGTAATCATCATTCAGTAGAAAGACAACATACTGCTTCGGCTCCATCAAAGAGAGCTCACCTTCCAATTCATGTTTAGTACTCAAAAATTATCCTAACTATATATTTTGATAAATGTATCAATGTTTGGGTGTGCTTTCGCTTAAAATTTGGAGTTAAGGGGGTCTTCAAAGAGTGGATCTTTCACAGGAGGAGAAGCGCAGGCCTAGAAAAGGCGCTTGATGCTAAGGCAGTGTTCAGACCGCCGCAGCCTGAATGAAGTCCTCGATAATATCATCCGGATTTTCCAGCCCGATCGAGATGCGGATGAGTCCGGGGGTAATACCCAGGAACCTGCGCGTCTCTTCATCAAAATCGCTGTAGATCGTTGAGGCCATATGCAGTGCCAGAGTACGGCTGTCACCGATATTCGCCGTAATCGTCGCCAGTTTGGTGCGGTTGAGGAACGCATAAGCCGCTGCCTGAGTGCCCATATCGATCGTCAGCAGGGTTCCGCACCCTTTTGCGAACTGCGCCTGGTAGCGCACATTCTGTTCATGTCCGCTTATAGAGGGGTGGTTCACATTGATCCCTTTCGCATGAAGCGCAGCGGCGATCTTTTCGACGCTGCTGACCACGCGGTCCATTCTCAGCGGCAATGTCTCAAGACCCAAAAGTGTCAAGTACGACGAGAACGCCGAGGC
>CAZNQJ010000185.1:0-4242 GCA_964575205.1 uncultured Campylobacterales bacterium
ACGAAAAGCGTGATGGCCAGAATGGCGGGGACGGTAAAGGTGACGATCAGAGATTCGCGCCAGCCCAGGACAAAGATGAGCAGCAGCGCGATGATGACGATAGAGAGGAGGAGGTGGAAGACCAGTTCGTTAACCGCATCGTTGGCACGTTCGCCGTCGTTGCGGGTGATGACATAGCTGATGCCGTGTTTGGCCATCTCCTCTTTGTACTGGCTCAGCGCGTTCTTGACCTCTTCGGCGATGATAACGGCGTTGGTACCCTGGAGTTTGGAGATGGTCAGCGTTACCTGCTCCTGAAGCGGTGAGAAGCTGCCTTTGTCATCTTTGACACTGACAAGTGCCGATTTGAAGTTCTGTTTGTCAAAAGAGTCCTCAACCGTAGCGATATCTTTCAGGTAGATGGCAGCACCCATGTACTGGGCAACGATAATATTGGCAATGTCCTCTTTGCTCTCAATGGCATTTTTAACGCCGACCATGATGATCTCGTTCTCTTTGGTACGGTTTTTCACATCAGGAACATTATAGGCAACTGATTGCACTGCCTGGGTGATCTGGCCCATCGAGAGGTTGTAGCCGGAGAGCTTATAGAGGTCGACCAGGATGTTGTACTGATGTTTATGCCCGCCTTTGAGGGCCGTCACGGCAATATTGTCCAGTCCGTTGATATGGTGCTGGATCTCTTTGACATAGTCATAAAGTGCGGTGGCCTTCATCTCTTTGTTGTTGGCAAAGAATGCTACACTCACGATAGGGATATCAATATCGATGTCGAGCGGTTTGATAGTCGGACTGAGGGCTGTTTTCGGGAAAAGATCTTTGTTCTGCATGATCTTGTCGTAGACCTTGAGATTTGAGTCCTCTATCTCCTCACCGATATAAAAGGCAACGTTGACCACACCGACAATGTCCATCGCCGAACCGTAGATGTACTCAACACCTTTGACCTCTTTAAGTTTGCGCTCCAGGGGCTTGACAATGACCTGTTCGATCTCTTTGGCCGTTGCACCCGGCATTGCAACGATGACGGTCGAACCGCTCACCACCATCTGCGGGTTCTCTTCGCGCGGCATGACCTCCAGCGAAATATAACCCATGACAAGCAGAAAGATTCCGAGCACCGATGTCAGCGGATTGCGTATAAACATGCGCGCCAGTTTGCCGGCGCTGTCCTTGGGAACATAAGCTTTTGATTTCATACGCCCTCCTTATTTGATAACGACAGTGGCATACATACCCGGATAGACGATCTTCTTTGTTTTGTTTTCAAAAGCGATCTTGATGCGGAATGAGTGGGTCATCGGGTTTGAACTCGGAATGATGGCCGAGACTTTTCCGGTCGTTTCGATACCGACGGAGGGAATGGTGACCTCTACCGGGGTGCCCTTTTTAATGCGTTTGAGATCGCTTTCGGCGATATCGGCTGTGATCTTGAGCGAGTCAAGATCGGAGAGGACAAAAGCCGGCATGCCCGGCATTGCCATCTCTCCTACCTTGATGTTTTTGGCAATAATCACTCCGTTGTTCGGTGCTGTGATGCGAAGGTATTTGTACTGGTTTTTTACCTCTTTGAGCTGGGCATCTGCCTGAGCGACCTGCTTTTTGCTGATCGTCACCATGTCCTCCATATTTTTCGCGGCAAGTTCAAGGTTCTCAACCTCATATTTTGAGACCATGTTCTTTTCCAACAGACGTTTATGACGGGCAAGGTTAAGACGCACGTTATTGAGCTGGTTCTGGTTCATCTGCAGGGCAAGCTGTGCCTGTGAAATGCCGAGCTGCACGCGTGCAATCGAGGCATCGATCTCTTTGGAGTCGATGGCGTATAGCAGGGTGCCTTTTTTGACATAGTCACCTTCATTGGCATTGACCTGTGTGACAAAGCCCATAAAACGGCTAGTGATCATCTTTTCGTTATCCGAGATGACCGTACCCGAAAGGGTCAGCCCCTCGGCCAGAAGTGAAGCGGCCAGTGCGAGTAGTAGTGCCAGTTTTTTCATTATTGCTCTCCGTTTGCTAGTTTTTCAAGGGCGAATACACGCTCGTTTCGTTTGTTCTGGACTTCAAGCAGCGCCAGGACCTTTTCGATCTGCATGGACTGTTTGATGATCAGGTCATTCATGGAAGCGAGGTTTTCACGGTAACGCTCTTCATAGTTTTTATAGATCTCGGTTGAAAGTTCAAGCTCCTTGCTCAGGCTTACGATCTCATAATCAAGCGATTCGATCTCGGTCCGGATCTTGTCCACCTTCAATGCGATCCCTTTTTTGGCGAGTTGAACCTCAGTCTCGGTTTTCAGGGCATTGACCCTGGCCTCCTCGACCTTGTTCGAATCCGCTCCGCCGCTGAAAAGGTTCCATTTCAGCTGCACACCGGCCGAGTAGGATCCGTTGTCTATCTTATAATCGGACAGGTCGAGGGCAGAAGATTGGACATCCGCTTTCAGACCGATCGTAGGAAGGTAGTCGGCTTGGGAGACATCGACCATTCTTCGGCGTATCTCAAGACCGGTCTGCGCCTGTTTGATGTCGACATTGCGGCTGAGGATCTGCTCGGTCGAAAAAGCACTGGCTTTGACTTCAGAGGTCGGCACGCTGATATGTTTGATCTCGCGGTTGAGAAGAAAGCTCAGGTAGTGGTAGAGCAGCTCTTCATTGGCTTTCATCTCATGGAGATTGCGTTCGACATTGGAGTGTTTGGCCTGTACTTCAAGCAGGTCGATACGTTTGGCATACCCTTCATTGATCATGTGCTGCGTTGTCTTTTCAAGCTTGATGATATTGTCATTGATCGTTGTGAGGTTTTTGATCGCCTGTTCCAGCAGAGCCATGTCGTAAAAGGCTTTTCGTGTCTCATAGATCTTGTCGTTGACCGTTTTGTCTTTTTCAAGACCCTGCATCTTCTCCATCGAGCGGCCGATGTCGGTGTAGCCGCTGATCTGGCCGCCGGTGTAGAGGGGAAGGGTGTATTCGAGCTTGGTCTGGAAGAAGTTTGTATTGCCTGGATTATTCAATGAATTTGGTTCATAGCTTACAAACGATGGATCTGTCATTGGTGGAATACTACTGCCGTCTGCAAACCCGAAGTCTCCGAAACTTGCATGCCTAGAGGTCAGTTTAAACCCGAAGACACTGCCCGCATCGTCCGAGCGTGCCGCGTTCAGGATAAGGTCAAGACTGCCCCAGTTCATTGCACCGGCCTGAGCGGTTTTGGCCTGGCTGCTCTGGAGTTCATACTGCGCCGCTTTGATCTCGAGGTTGTCGTCTTTCAGGATCTCTATCGCCTCGTCCAGAGTAAGACCGTCACTGCTTTGGAGTGTTGCGCCAAAGAGGGATAGACTTGCTGTGAGCAGACTGCTTATTATCTTCATATTGTTCCCCTTAAAATCAATTATACATATCTTATATAAACTATACGGTGAAATTATATAAGTCATCTATCACAAATATATCACATTGACGATTAAAGCAGGTAAAAAAATTAAATAATATCGTCAAAAAATGCACGTTCCCGTTTCACGCATTCAAGTAAGAGTACCCTAAAGTTGTAAACAGGGTCAAATAGGGTAAAATCTCGAAAATTTTATCAAAAAAAGGCCCAAAAATGGCAACAATTGGTATGGGAGACATCAAAAAAGGTGTTCGCTTAGAGATTACAGGTGTACCGTATAAGGTAGTTGAGTTCCAACACGTCAAACCGGGAAAAGGTGCAGCTTTCGTACGTTGCAAGGTAAAAAGCTTTCTGAACGGCAAGGTGGTCGAGAAGACGATTCATGCAGGCGACAAGTTCGAAGTGCCGAACATGGAGTACAAAACGATGCAGTACCTCTATGACGACGGCGAGATGCTTCAGTTCATGGACAACGATACCTACGATCAGCTCGGTCTCAGCTATGAGCAGTGCGAAGATGCGATGAAGTGGCTCAAAGACGGTACGAATGTCGATATCATTACGCACAACGGCAAAGCGATCTCCGTCGAAGCACCGGCCGTGATGGAACTGGTCATTACCGAAACACCGCCGAACTTCAAAGGCGACACGTCGAGCGGTTCGAAAAAACCGGCAACGCTTGAGACCGGTGCGGTTGTACAGGTGCCTTACCATGTTCTTGAGGGTGATGTGATCCGCGTCAACACGGTTGATGGCGAATACCTCGAAAAAGTAAAGTAAAAGTTCCAGCTTCGGCACACCTTGCACAAAAGTTTGCCACTCCACGCACAGCAGTGCGCTATCGGGCAAACG
>CAZNQJ010000186.1:0-296 GCA_964575205.1 uncultured Campylobacterales bacterium
AGGTATCCAATATTGAGACAACCGTGCCGAAAAGTCCGATAAACGGAGAAGTAGAGGCGACAACAGAGAGATAAGAGAGCCCTTTGGTTGACTCTTTCGTAGCTGAAAACATCCCAAGGTCGAAGATCTCGCGACTCACTTTGGAACTGGCTCTGAGAAACTTGTAAAGATAAGCCTCCGTCGTCACATTTTCGGCACCCATCAGCAGCTGTTCAAGTGAAAGCGTTTCACGGCCGATCCAGCTGTTGAGTGCAAAAAGACGATAAAAAAAGACCCAGTTGATCAGAATGAAGTAG
>CAZNQJ010000186.1:306-4223 GCA_964575205.1 uncultured Campylobacterales bacterium
GCACCGCAATGGTGACACTGTGACTTTGGGAGACAAAGTCGATAAAATTTTCCATGTGTATTAAAGAAGCTTGTGTGCCGCTGATTCGATCTTCGCAGAAACAGCTGCAATTGCAACGTTGGAGTCAGAGACATCAGAAAGAAGTCTTTTCGCTTCGTCAAGTGCTGTCGCGATTACGCTTTCGCTATCGCCGCGAATGGCAACAGCGCCGTCAACCAGAACCACTACTTTTGCTTCATCTACTTGAACAACGCCCCAGTTGACAACGATCGATTCAACGCTTTTGTCAGCTTTCTCGATATCAACAACACCTGCTTTAAGCAGTGTTGTCAGCGCTGCGTGGCGAGGAAGAACACCAAATTCTCCCTCTTCGCCAGGCAGTGTGACACTCAAGGCAGTACCATTATAAATAATACCGCTCGGTGTTACAACTTCTAAATTAAGAGTTTCCATTTTCAGCCCTTGTTTTAAATAGCAGCAAGGCTACTATTTAGATTTAGATTTCTCGGCTTTAGCGATAGCCTCTTTCATATCACCAACCATGTAGAATGCAGATTCCGGCATGTGATCGTATTCACCGTCAAGGATTCCCTTGAACCCTTTGATAGTGTCTTCAAGGCTGACATATTTACCAGGTGCACCGGTAAATACTTCAGCAACGAAGAATGGCTGTGAAAGGAACTTCTCGATCTTACGAGCACGTTCAACAACCGCTTTGTCGTCTTCAGAAAGTTCGTCCATACCAAGAATCGCAATGATATCCTGCAGGTCTTTGTACTTCTGAAGTGTCTGTTGTACACCGCGAGCCACTTTGTAGTGCTCTTCACCGATGATCGCTGGATCAAGAAGACGAGATGTCGAGTCCAATGGATCAACCGCAGGGTAGATACCTTTTTCTGCGATCTTACGGTTAAGTACTGTTGTTGCATCAAGGTGAGCAAAAACAGACGCCGGAGCCGGGTCGGTCAAGTCATCCGCAGGTACGTATACCGCTTGGACAGAAGTAATCGAACCCTTGGTTGTTGATGTAATACGGTCTTGAAGCGCACCCATCTCACGAGCCAATGTCGGTTGGTAACCAACAGCTGAAGGGATACGTCCAAGAAGTGCAGACATCTCTGAACCTGATTGTGCAAAACGGAAGATGTTATCGATGAACATCAATACGTCAAGCCCTTTTTCATCACGGAAGTACTCAGCCATTGTAAGACCGGTAAGCGCGATACGGTTACGTGCTCCTGGAGGCTCGCTCATCTGGCCATAGCACAGTGCGACTTTGTCCAGAACGTTCGAGTCTTTCATCTCGTGGTAAAGGTCATTACCTTCACGGGTACGCTCACCGACACCGGCGAAAACAGAAAGACCTTCGTGACCGTGTGCAACGTTGTGGATAAGTTCCATGATGATGACTGTTTTACCAACGCCCGCACCACCGAACAGACCGACTTTACCACCTTTTGCATATGGTGCCAGAAGGTCGACAACTTTGATACCTGTCTCAAACATCTCAGTCGTTGTAGACTGCTCAATGAATGGAGGAGGATCACGGTGAATAGACCACATTGGAACGTCAGTAACTTGATCACCGCCGTCAATAGTCTCACCGATGACGTTGAAGATACGACCAAGTACCTTCTCACCGACCGGTACGCTGATAGGAGCACCTGTAGCAACAGCTTCCATACCGCGAACAAGACCTTCACTCATATCCATCGCGATCGTACGAACACGACCGCCACCAATGTGTGCAGCTACTTCAAGTACTAGACGAAATTTCTTTTCGCCGATACCGCCTTTAACCTCAATTGCTTCATTGATCGCAGGAAGTTTTCCTTCGAATTCAACGTCAACAACTGGACCCATTACTTGGATAATTTTACCAACCATTGTTTCCTCCATTATTTCATTGACTCAACACCACTGATGATCTCAATCAGTTCGGTTGTAATTGCTTCTTGGCGCGCTTTGTTGTATTTAACATTGAGCGTTTTAACCATCTCTTTTGCATTATTCGTTGCCGCATCCATCGCTTGCATACGAGCAGAGTGCTCGGCAGCAACAGAGTCGATCAAGGCGTAATACATGTTGTACTCAACATATTTAGTCAAAAGCGAATCAAGCATCTTCTCGCTGTCTTCTGCTTCGATCTCCAACAGAGATTTTGATACATTTTCCGTACAGTCAAAGGCATCTGTATCAACAGGAAGAACGCGATCAACATGCAACTCTTGCGTGATCATGTTCTTATACCCGTTATGGATAATATAGACACCATCGATCTTGCCGTCTTTGAAGTCATTGATCGAAGTCATGATGAACTCAGAAGCACGCGTCATGTCCGGTGCAGAGCTGAGATCTTTTACTTCGTCAAGCAGTTCAACTTCGTTGTATCTGTAATACTCGATACCTTTCTTACCAATCCCGCGGATTCGAACTTTGACTTTTTTCTCTTTGAACTCTTTCATCAGTTTGTTGACGGCTTTAAGTGTTTGTACATTAAAGCCGCCGCACAGACCTTTGTCCGCCGTTACAAATACGATATCGACCATTTTAGGTGTTTCGATCTTCTCGAAACAGCGGTTGTCGATACCGCCCATCTTCGTGCATTCAATCTGAAATGCGATCTCTTGGATCATCTCATTTGTTTTATCAGCGAAAAGACGAGAGCGCTTGGCTAGCTCCTCTGCTCGGCGAAGCTTCGCAGTCGAGACAAGCTTCATAGCGCGCGTTGTCTTCTGCGTGCTACTTACACTGCTTATCTGTCTTTTAATATCTTTTAAGTTGGCCATAATGGTCCTTCTTATTCAGCGATAAAAGATGCTTTAAATTCTTCAAGCGCTTTTTTCATCAAAGCATTAGTTTCATCATCAATTTTTGATGTGCTTCTAATGTTTTCGAAGATCTGTGGGTAAGACGCTTCAATAAATGGATAAAGCTCAGCCTCAAACTTGGTAACACTTGTGTGCGGCATATCATCCAGGAAACCTTCGTTACCAGCGAAGATGATCATAGCCTGCTGTGAAGCTGAAAGCGGTGAGTATTGAGGCTGTTTAAGAACCTCTACCATTCGCTGACCGCGTTCTAGCTGGTTACGGGAAAGTTCGTCAAGGTCAGATGCGAACTGGGCAAATGCCTGAAGCTCACGATACTGGGCAAGATCAAGACGCAGTGTACCCGCAACTTGTTTCGTTGCTTTGATCTGAGCAGCACCACCAACACGAGAAACTGAAAGACCGACGTTGATCGCAGGACGGATACCCGAGTTGAACAGGTCTGTTTCCAGGAAGATCTGACCGTCAGTGATCGAGATTACGTTTGTCGGGATATAAGCCGCAACGTCACCCGCAAGTGTCTCGATAATCGGAAGTGCAGTCAGTGAACCCGCACCTTGCTCGTCATTCAGTTTCGCAGCACGCTCAAGAAGACGGGAGTGTAGGTAGAAAACGTCACCCGGGTATGCTTCACGGCCCGGAGGACGGCGAAGGATAAGTGACATCTCACGGTATGCAACCGCGTGCTTGGAAAGATCGTCATAAACGATCAGACCGTGGCGCGCGTTATCACGGAAATACTCACCCATTGTCACACCGGTATACGGCGCAAGGAATTGCAGTGCTGCCGCTTCAGCCGCTGTAGCCGATACGATAATAGTGTATTCCATTGCACCGTGCTCTTCAAGACGACGAACGACCTGCGCAACAGTCGACTCTTTTTGACCGACTGCAACGTAGACACAGATGACGCCGTTGCCTTTTTGGTTGATAATAGCATCAAGGGCAACGGTTGTTTTACCTGTTTGACGGTCACCGATGATCAGCTCACGCTGACCGCGGCCGATCGGCACAAGTGCATCGATCGCTTTAATACCGGTAGCAAGCGGCTCATGAACCGATTTACGGTCCATGATACCAGGTGCT
>CAZNQJ010000187.1:0-4218 GCA_964575205.1 uncultured Campylobacterales bacterium
ATGGTACACGAATCTATTGCAGCAACAAATGCCGTCGTCACTCTTGACGTTGCCCTTCCGGGTATCGTTTGGGGTTGGATCATCACAATGAACATGTGGGCTAAGTCAATCGGTACGGGTGTTATCTTTATGCTCTTTTACCTTTTGAAAAAATACCCGACAGAATCAGCGTCGTTCCGTTTTCCGGTAGCCTTGGTCTCATTCGTATTTATCAACATCTTCCTGTTGTTCACCGTAATCGACCTGCACCAGATGTTTAGATTCTGGCACATCTTTTTCCACCCGCACTTGACATCTGCAATTACGGTAGGTGCGTGGATGGCAACGCTGTTCGTCGGTCTGCTTCTGCTGTTGCTGTTTACAAGCTTCATCAAAAAAGACGATGCACAGTTTGATAAAGTACTTCTTTGGACAACTATTCTTGCAATTCCGGTAACACTTTATACTGCCGGACTTATGGCACAGGCGACTGCACGGGAGCTTTGGCAGATGCCGACCGAGTCGGTACAGATGATCCTTGCCGCGACACTTTCCGGTTCAGCGACGCTCCTTCTTATGGATACGTTTGTGAACAAGCTCTCTTACGAGGCAAAACGCGACCTGGGTATTATTCTGGCATTCAGTGCACTGGCCGCCTTCATTCTGTATATGGCTGAGCTTGTGTTCGGTCCTATGAAGGCTGAAGAGGTTATAGCAACACTGGCTTATGTTAAGAGCGGCGGTGAATATCAGACAATGTTCTGGATCGGTCAGGTTACGGCGTTTATCGTACCGTTCGTACTTGTTCTCCTTAGCATCGTAAACCGTTCATCAAACATTCTTAAGCTGGCAGCTGTTTTTGCTATCGGCGGCCTGTGGGTCGTCAAACATGTATGGCTTGTAATTCCACAACTATTAAGTATGAGTTAAGAGAGGATATTGAATGTATTTAGAAAGCAGAAGAACATTTTTAAAAGGCGCGGCGTTTACAGTAGCCGGCGCTGCTATTGCAAAGGGTGTCTTTACAACGGACGCCATTGCAGAATCAGTGAGTGAGAGCAAATTCACTAATACCCCGGATTCGTTATCTTTCTATCCGCCGCTTGATCAGTGGGAGGACTTTAAAGAGTTGGACGGTGATGACTGGAAACGCGGCGGTATCGCTCGCAAGGGCGTGCAGAGTGCAGAGAACCCGGACGGTATCTATGTCAATGACTTTGCGATCGTTCCGACAGCATGTTCTAACTGTGAGGCATCTTGCGGTCTGACAGCATGGATCGACAAAAAGACATTTACTGTCAAAAAGTATATGGGTAACCCGCTTCACCCGGGCTCTCGCGGACGAAACTGTGCAAAAGGCTATGCGGCACAGTCACAGATGTATGATCCGGATCGTCTGGCATTACCGATCAAACGTGCAGCGGGTTCGAAGCGCGGCGAGGGTAAATGGGTCCGTACGACCTGGGACGAAGCGATGACCACCATTGGTAAAAAGATGGGTGACACGCTGCGTGTAGGTGACGAACTGTCCAAGAAAAGTGTTATGTTCCACGTCGGACGTCCTAACGAGAACGGTTTCACCGGGAAGTTCTGGGAGACACTTAACACAGACGCCTTCAACTCACACACGAACATCTGTTCTTCAGGCGGCCGTACACCGACTATTATGTGGGCAAATGACGACCGTACTTCTCCGGACTGGGCTAATGCGAAACTTGTTTTCCTTAACTCATCCCACGCAGCAGATGCGGGCCACTACTTCCAGCAGTCAGCAAGTTTCATTGCCGATGCACGTAAGAAAGGCGCGAAACTTGTTGTAATGGATCCGCGTATGTCCAACTCTGCCGGTATGGCAGATCTTTGGATCGCGGCATGGCCGGGTACGGAAGCAGCCATCTACCTTTATCTTGTCAACCGTATGTTGCAAGAGAACCAGGTAAATAAGCCATTTGTCAAAAAATGGTTCAACTGGGAAGTGATGATGGATAACAAAGATTATCTTAACTTCATGGTCAAAAAAGGGTATATTAAAGCCCTGCCAGAGAGCAATACGTTTGACGCTTATATGGAGATGCTCAAAGAGCTTTACACACCGTATACGCTTGAGTATGCTGTCAAAGAGACTCACGTTCCGGCGTACAAACTTGAGCAGCTTTATGAGATGTTCATCTGGGCTGATACCTCTATCGCCTCTTATTTCTGGCGTGCAACTGCTGCGGGTAACCGTGGCGGCTGGGTCTCCGGACGCACGGGTTATCTTGCACTCGGTTTGCGTGGTGCGATCGGTCCTAAAGGCGGTACTTTCTTCCACCACTGGCACGTTATCTCTGTTGCCGGTAAAGGCGGCGCTGCAACTGTCGGTCAAGGCAAGCGCGGCGCTAACGTTCCTAAGGTTGATGTCTGGAATGAACTTACATGGCCGCCGGAATGGCCGCTTTCGAACTATGAGATGTCATACCTGTTGCCACACCTTCTGACGGATACTGAGTGGCAGCAGAAGTGGATCAAAAGAGGGCTCAACGTTCCTACCAAACTTGCTGTCTGGATCCCGCGTATGTACAACCCTGTCTGGATCAATCCGGACGGTTTCCGCTGGTTGGAAGTACTTAAAGACGAAAGTAAAATGGAACTTACCTTTAACCTTTCGCCGACATGGTCTGAAACCAACTGGCATGTTGATTACGTTCTTCCGGTAGGCCTTGCCGGTGAGCGTCACGATCAGCACTCTGAAGCGACGATGCCGGCACGCTGGACATCGTTCCGTCAGCCGGTTATGCGTGTTGCCCTTGAAAAAGCCGGGTGGAAACCTAAAAATCCTAACCGTGCTACGCTTGAAGCACACATCAAAGCAGGTCTTGGTGAAGTTTGGGAAGAGAATGAGTTCTGGTTCGACATGGGTGTCAACTACATCGATCCGGACGGCTCTCTCGGTATCAAGAAAATGTGGGAGTCTAAAAAGAACCCTGGCAAGCCTGTTACGATTTCAGAGTGGTATGATGCGGCATTCGGTGACAACCTGCCGAACCTTAAGTCAACGGCGACTTCTGACCCTCGTTACAAGAACGCTGAGTTTCCGGTGTATGAGTACATGAGAGATCACGGTGCCTGGATGGAAGAGAATCATATCTATTCTCCACAGGAACGTGAGATCAAAGAAGTGGGAGACAAGTATATCTCTCACGGACATGAGTATGATAAACACCATGTAGAGATCGATAAACGTACGGGTGTTATGAAAGCCGATGCACACGGCGATGCATGGAAATACCCAGACGGCAAGATACCTTTCGGTATCGAGATCGACGGTAAGAAGATGGAGGGTTTCCCAACTTTGGATAAAAAACTTGACTTCTTCTCGGAGTGGTTTGCGTCTGATGAGTGGAAATGGCCTGAGTATGCGATTCCTTTCTACCCTCGTAATGATGAAGAGAAGAAAGAGATGATCCACATCGTTTCTCATGTCAACCATGCGTATATGACGGAAGAGAACTCGTATGCATTGAACACGGTATTCCGTCTTCCGTATAATATTCATACCCGTTCTGCGAACTCCAAGCATCTTATGGAGATATCGCAAAACCATGACCCGATCTGGATCTCAACCCCGGATGCCAAGCGCCAAGGTTTCAGACGCGGTGACGCGATCCGTGTCCGCATCATGGACAGTGTTTCGGGTCTTGAAAGCGGTTATTTCGTGGCGATGGCAATACCGACTGAGGGTATCCTTCCGGGTACGCTTGCCTGTTCTCACCACGGCGGCCGCTGGAAACTTAAAAACTCTATTACGATTCCAAATGGCGTAACAGACGGTAAAGTCGATGGTCAGCCGGTGGCACGTAACATGAACGATCCTAAATTCATGGCAGTCTCGCCTGATAATGCAGGCCGTGACGGCGGGCAGATCAAAATTGAAGATTATGACGGTACAGCCGGCATGAACAGCTTCGG
Organism: uncultured Campylobacterales bacterium; assembly: GCA_964575205.1. Lineage (GTDB taxonomy): Bacteria > Campylobacterota > Campylobacteria > Campylobacterales > Sulfurimonadaceae > Sulfonitrofixus. The sequence goes on from CAZNQJ010000187.1 coordinate 3,928, forward strand.
TGTACCTGTTGCCGAGATGGTGATGGACGGCAAAGTAGGCTCAATGAAGTATGTCGAAGGTATCAAGCCTTTCCATACCAGCCGTTTTGCCGATTACAACAAAGACAGTGACAACATCTGGTGGGACGGTCTGTCAGGTTCATGGCAAAATGCCGTGGCTGCGACGCACCCGGACCCTATATCAGGTATGCACTGCTGGCACCAAAAAGTCATTTTGGAACCTGCACAGCCGGGTGACAGCATCGGTGATATTCATGTGAACTATGAAAATAACTTTAAAGTTTACCAGGC
>CAZNQJ010000188.1:0-4190 GCA_964575205.1 uncultured Campylobacterales bacterium
GGCGAAAACCGGGACCCCTACTGCGAGATCTATATCCGTGCGTGGTTTGAAAACTACACGCAGGGGGTGGCGCCTGAACTCTGCGCAGAGAAACAGCGCGCCAACTGGTCCATCGGTTCACACGGCGGACTTATCCGTCCTCTGGTGCTTTCGCTGCTGGCAAAGGAGCCCTACAAGGGGCTCGGTGTCGCACTTACGCATCAGCAGTTGACCCACCGCTCTGAAAATGTCGCTTCGGCTTTGGGTGTGCTGGTGCCGCTGCTGCATGCGCTTGTAAAGGGGGAGGAGCCGGTGAAGACGGTTTCACGTTATGCGAAAGAGGTGCGGCTCATCAAGATCAGAGGCGAAGAGCTTACAAAAATGTACCATGACCATCAGGGACCGGGTAACATTCCCAAAGAGACGATGTGGAAGATCCATACCGATTTTTCGGATGAGAATCTGGATCTGGAGCGTATTCTGGAAACTTACCCGGACGGGGAGATCATCGGCAAACTCTTTTCAACGGCGTGCTACCCCGAGCACGGCCTGCCGCTGCTGTTATGCCTGATGCAGAGAAACAGGGGTGATCTAAAGGCTTCATTACTGGCGAACACCAATGCAGGGGGTGACAATGTGCACCGGGGAATGATCCTCGGCCTTCTGGCCGGGGCTGCCGCTGCAGAGATCCCCGAGGAGTTCAAACGGGGGCTGTCCGATCATGCCGGGATAGAGAAGGAGATCAGGGCGTTCGTCAAACTGATATGACCGCTTGAAGCATCAGTCGATAAATTCGACGACCTCGTCAAAAGGCAGGCGCAGCTGTGACGACTGTTCATTGACCCTGTAGCCTAAAGGCAATAACATAGAGAGTTGGTATCTGCCTGTATCAAGTTCCAGGATCGTTTCGACACGCTCTTTTTCAAACCCCTCTATCGGGCAGGAGTCGATACCTATAAAGGCCGCTGCCGTCATCATGTTTGCTGCAGCAATGTAGCTTTGCCGCGCCGTCCAGCAGTAGATGTTCTCATCAGAGCTCAAGGTCTTCTGTAGATGGGAGGCATATTTGCTCATATAGAAGTCAAGTTTCTCCTGCGGCATCTCTCTGCGCAAAAAACGTTTTTCGGGAATGCCGCTCTCGACTTTGACACTCTCAATACCGGCCAGGACGACGACAAGGTGCGAGCAGCTTGTGATCTGCACCTGATCCCAGCATGCCGGTCTGAGCTTTGCTTTGAGCGCTTCGTTGGTGATAACGAGGAACTTCCAGGCCTCCATGCCGAAGGAGGAGGGGGATTTGCGTCCCGCTTCCAGGATATAGCGCATCTCTTCATCGGAAATCTTCTTGGTCTCATCGAAGAGCTTGCAGGCGTGTCTGAAATCCATCGCTTCTGTAAAGTCGTTTTTCATCATCTTTTCCTTCTATATGAAATTTTTCTGCAAAGTAGCTTTGAACTTTACAAGTGCCGCATCGATATCGAGATCGCCTTTGAAGACATCATGGATAGCGTAGCTCTCCAGCGGCTGCGCACCGCAGAACTGGAAGGTCTTGTGGACGGCGACGTTCGCTTCATCCAGCGTGAGTCCGTCAAAGAAGCCCTCCTTGTTGCCAAACTCCGTTTCCGGGCAGTTGTAGGTCAGGCTCAGCATATATTTTTTACCCTGCATCAACCCGCCGGAACCGTACCGTTTCGAAGGGTCTTTACTGCTTCTTCCGTCGCTCTGGTAGGTCACGCGCTGGAACCCTGCCGAAAAGATCTCATCGATGTATCTCTTGGTAATCCAGGGCACGCCCATCCAGAAAACAGGATGCTGGAAGAGAATATAATCGGCCCAGGCAAACTTTTCGACCTCGTCGCCGATATCATAGCTGCTTTCAACGACGCTGTTTTTGACGCTGAAACCGTTGTTTTTGAAAAAATCATTGGCGGCATCGATAAATATCTTTGTCAATTTGCCTTCTGCTATGCCTTCATAATATTGGTGCCCGTTGATAATGAGTACGTTTTTCATGTCACTCCCCTTTTTATGCTTTTTTCAGGATCTCGGCAATGACCTCTTTAGAGTAGAGATCGCCCATTCCCCAGAGTTTTGCCAAACCGCCGGCATTTTCTGAGAGGGCATCGATGCCGTCCCTTGGGATACCTGCATCTTTTAACGTGACGGGTGAACCTATCTTGGCAAACCAGGACTCAAGTTTTTCGATGCCGGCATCCGCACCCTCTGCATTAAAGACCTCTTTTGCAAAGCGCTCAAACTGTGCAGGATTTTGATCTTTATACCATTTCATCCATGCAGGGATCACAACGGAAAGTCCCGCGCCGTGGGCCACATTGTAGAGAGCGGAGAGGGAGTGCTCGATCATGTGGTTCGGAAAACTTCCGCCGGCTGTCCCTGCCGGGGTGAGGCCGTTAAGCGCCTGCGTCGCTACCCAGGCAAACTCGCCTCTGGCATCATAGTCAGTCGGATCTTGCATCAGTTTTTCAGTCGTCTCGATGACGCTTTTGACAATGGACTCGACAATCCTTGAGTTGAAATGGGGGTGCTCAGAAGCGGTAAAATAGATCTCGATACTGTGTGCGATAATATCCACCGCCGAGTAGGCAAGATACTCAGGCGTGACCGTTGCCATCAGCTCCGGGTTGACCACCGAGACGACAGGGTTGAGCAGTACCGATCCGATCGAATATTTCTGTTTTGTATCGTCGTTCATAACGACGGAGTTGCCGTTCATCTCGCTGGCGGTCGCCGCCAGGGTCATCACGGTAAAGACGGGCAGGGCTTCGGTGATCTCTGCTTTATGGATAAAAAAGTCCCAGACATCGCCGTCGTATCTGGCACCGGCCGCTATCGCCTTGGCCGAGTCGGCGACAGAACCCCCGCCGACGCCGAGAACAGCCTGCAGCTTCTGCGCTTTGGCTATTTTGATACCGTCATTGACCCGGCTGAGCAGCGGGTTGCTGACAACCCCGTCGAGCTCGGCATAGGCGACACCGTTTTTTTGAAGGGAGGCAATGGTCTTCTCGTAGAGACCGCTCTGCTTGATACTGCCCGTTCCGTAGACCAGCAGGACGCTCTCGACGCCCGCCTCTTTGATGTACCGGCCGATGTTGTTCTCTTTGCCTCTGCCGAACTCGATCCTGGTCGGGTTATAGTAGGTGAAATCGTGCATTGTCTCTCCTGAAAGTAGTGATACAAAAAGTATATGTACCATGAACTTAAATAACGCTTACAGTAATTTAGGTAAGTAATAGTACTTTGTTAACTTTATGTTACAATTTCAACACAAGGAACGTCAATGCATCAAATAAACGGAAAAGAGTACAGCTGCCCGGTTTCGATAACGCTCGATATTTTTAACGACAGATGGAAACTGGCCATTATCTGGTATCTGCTCGAAGAGAACAAACGCTTTAAAGATCTGCACAGAGATATCAGCGAAATAACGCAGAAGACATTGACGGTCAAATTAAAAGAGCTGGAAGAGAAAAATATCATCCACAGAGAGGTGTTTCCGGAAGTACCGCCGAAAGTGGTCTACTCGCTGACGCCGATCGGGGCCAAACTGAAACCTGTTTTAGAAGAGATGTACAAATGGGGTATTGAATATGTCGAAGCGTTCGGCCAATTAAGCAGCGACAACCTCTGCGGCGTCGATATCTGCAAAAAATAGCCGGAAATAATCGGCTAAGCGTCCGAAGCGAGTAAGAGCTTGCGCAGCGTTCCTCTTTTTTTAATCGTGTTGAGATAGAGCACATAGACAACATGTGCTGCGACCATCACGGCAAAGATCGGTTGTGTCGCATTTCTAAGTTCTCTCACCCATAGCATGGCCGCTTCTTTTGTTACGACCAGCAGATAGATATCACTCACTAAAGTAATAAGAAGCGCCGTACACATGGCAATGTAGCCAATCGCAACAATACCTTCTACAACAGTTCTGGCACGGAGAAGGTGCATTAACGGTACCGCATTGATCTTGTTGAGTGCCATATAGATACGCGCCGTCACTGCTGCCAAAAGCATGCCGACAAAGAGCGTGTGGAGATTCTCAAAGGGTCTGTTCCATCTATTGTCAATGGGAGTGTAGCCCATAAAGTAGGTGAGAAAAATCCCTAAGACACTGATTGTGGTCAAAAGATACCAGAGACGATAGAGTTTTGTAAAATTGATCTGCATTTTTTTTTCTTATTTGAATGTCATGAGGCCAT
>CAZNQJ010000189.1:0-4190 GCA_964575205.1 uncultured Campylobacterales bacterium
AGTTCAACGATCTGATCGTCAAGCTTGTCGATCTCTATACGCACTTCTTCCAGTGAATCGCACTTTTTTAGTTGCATAATATTTACCTTGAATAAAAAAAATCTATCATTCAATCATAGCTCCAAATTACTTGATGTGAGCTAAGAAGATATGAAATTCGTTGCTGCTCCCGGGCCGTGGCGATGAGGGGTGTTTCTGTGAAAACAGCAGATGTTGTCAGCGCATCATCAATGCGGCCGATAATCGCGATCTTTTCTTACCTTTTCATAAGGGCGAAATCGTCGAATCAACGGGCTTCAGGTTTTCTGTAGTTGATCTTTTGGCTATCGAGCCGCTGCAGACCTGCTCCAAAAGCCCGAATTTTGAAATCGTTCCAGTCGCGCCTGTTCCGGTCGCTCCAGGCGATTTCGGCAAGGGCGAAGATGCGCGGCCATGCCAGATAGTCCGCGATCGCTTCGTTCAGGGCTGTTTCCGTCCAGAGACAGCCGTGGACCCCTTGAACGAAGGAAGCCGCTTCGGGTGTCATGCTCTCAGGGACAGGCCTGTAGGCGTAGACCTTCTCGGTGTCGGTAGGGCCTGCCCAGGTGTGGCCGTATTCGCCTTTTTTACGGATGTACTGCTGATCGAAATAGAGATACTGCGCCGGCGACATGATGACCTTGTGGCGGTTTTGGGCCGCTCTGACGCCGTTGCCGTCACCGCGCCACGCCATGACAATCGTCTCATCGCTTAGGGTGCTATAGTCGGTACCTGCCTCCTGCCACACGATCATATTGCGCCCATATTTGGCCAGGATCCGCTCCATCCGGCTGAAGAGATAGGCCTGGACCTCTTTCGTATCGTCAAGCCCCTCCCTCTGCATCAGGTTGGCGATTGAAGGCGATTGGCGCCACGCCCCTTCGGGGATCTCATCGCCGCCGAGGTGGATGTAGCCGAAGGGAAAAAGTGCGGCGACCTCCTTGATGACCTCTTCGAGAAAAACGTAGCTGCTCTCAAGCCCGGCGTCGATCGTGTTGTTGCCGATCTTCTGGACGGAGGTGTAGCGGCTCTTGTCACCGGGGTCCTGAAGCAGTGCAGGGTAGGCCGTGACGGCGGCTTTGGCATGTCCCGGTATATCGATCTCGGGCAGAATGCGGACGCTGCGTTTCTGTGCATAGGCCACGATCTCTCTGATATCCTCCTGGGTGTAGTAGCCCTCCTGGAGCCTCTCTTTCGGGCCGCGCATTGCCGGGTAGAGCGAGAAGGGGAGTTTGGTGCCCGGCCCGCGTCTGGCGCCGACAGCGGTCAGAAGCGGGTATTTTTTGATCTCGATGCGCCACCCCTCGTCATCGGTCAGGTGCCAATGGAAGAGGTTGATCTTGTGCTGCGCCAGACGGTCGATAAACTTTTTGACATACGCTTTTGAGAAGAAATTGCGCGAAGAGTCGAGCATCATGCCGCGCCACCTGAAACGGGGCGAATCCTCTATCGTGCAGGCGCCGACAGGCCACTTGGCCCGAAGCGGGTTTGTGCTCTCCTCTCCCCAGATAGCCGCTGGCAGCAGCTGCATCAGGCTCATCACGGCATAGAAGAACCCCGCTTCGCTCTCTGCTTCGAGGGTGATCTGTTTTGCGGTCACCTGAAGGCGGTAGGCCTCTTCGCCGAGTTCGCCGTTGTACTTGAAGAGAAGAGTGTTCTCTTGCGGGGATGTCGCTTCGCTGAGGGTGTAGCCGGCATTGCGTTTTAAATGTTCCTGCAGATACTCCAGCGCATTACGGGAAAGGGGCGTCTGCGAGAAGTAACGGGTTGTGTCTGTGAGAATAAATCTGCCTGCGCTGCTCTCTATCTTTTGAGGTTTGGGAATGATGACATCGATGTCAGACCCGGCATGTAACGGTGAAAGAAGTAAAAAGAGTACGGTAAAGATAGCGGTTTGGATTTTCATTAGAAGATTGTAGCACTTTCTGCGCTGCGGATAGACAGTACTCTAGACGTTATTATGTCAAGAGGTCTCAAAAGTGCTATACTAAAGCATGAAATCCCGTCTCTTTTTAGCGTTGCCGGCAATACTGGATGATTACGATGAAATCAAAAAAGATTTTGCAGAAACGGTTGACGGCCGCTGGATCCCGCCGGAAAACCTTCATTTGACGCTCAGCTTTTTCGGCGCTGCCGATGATCCGCAGGCATTGGCGGAGAGACTCTCTTCGATGAGGCTGGACGTAACGCCTTCGGTTATACGCGGACTGGGCTGTTTTGCAAAGAAGAAGATACTGTATGCGACAGTAGAGAACCCCTCTCTGGACGTTCTGTACAAAGAGGTGAATATATTTTTCGGGCTGCCGGTGAAAAGTGCCTTTATCGGCCATGTAACGCTGATGCGATTTAAAAAGATCGTCGATTCCGAGAGATTTTACAATCAGCTTGCGTTTTACCGCGACCGGCAAATAGGCTCTTTGGGAGCGGACCCGGTATTGCTGCAGAGTACCCTGCACGCTGACGGTGCAAGGTACGCTCTGATCAAGGAGTTTGACGATGATCATCAGTAACTGTTCGCTTCATCTCGATCTTTACGACGTTGTCTCCTTGAAAGGTCGCCGCAGCGTGCTTAACAAGCTCAAAGAGAAGTTGAAGAGCTTCAATGTCTCGGTCATGGACATCAGTTCGGAGTACCCTAAAGAGGCCGACATCGCCTTTGTCTTCCTCTCTCCGACGCCTCTTGAAGCGGCGCGCTACCGGGAGAAGATCGAGAACGCTCTGATGAGCCTCTTGCCGGAGTACACCATAGAGATGGACCATGAGGAGCTGTAGACACTTTATCCTCTAAAGACAGGGTTGTCGCCGCAGATCATTCGAAGGTGTTGTACTCCCTGTCTCCGGCATCGCCGAGCCCCGGAACGATGTACTTGTTCTCATTGAGGCCTTCGTCGATCTTGGCGATATAGATATCGAGCTGAGGGAACTTGCGTGCAATCAGATTCAGCCCCTCTGGGGCGCCGATGATATTGAGCGAGGTGATCTGGCGCGCACCCCTTCCTTTAAGCAGCTGCATCGCGTCGATCAGGGAACCGCCGGTGGCCACCATCGGGTCGACCAAAATGAGGTGCTTGCCCCTGCAGTCGGGAACCCGGTCGTAGTAGAGTTTGGACTCATGCGTCTTCTCGTCGCGTTTAATGGCGAGAAAGCCCGCCTCCGCCTTCGGAAAAAGGTCGGCCATCGCCTCGAGCATGGGCAGCCCGGCCCTCAGAACGGTGACAAAAAGCAGCTCGCTCTCGTCAAAGAGTCTGAAGCGCTTTTCACCCTGCCAGGTCAGCAGAAACCTCTCCTGCAGCGCCTCTTCGCCGAGCGCCGCTTCGGCAAGCAGCACTGCGAGCGTTTTGACGATCTGCCTGAATCTGAGCGCATCGCTCTGGCTGTCGCGCAGAGTGTTGACAAGATGGGTGGTCAGGGGTGATGTCAGTTCATGTATCATGCAGTGATTATAGTCCAGGGACGCTTATAACATGCCCAGCTGCAGTTTGGCTTCAATGCTCATCTTATCCTGACTCCACGGCGGGTCGAAAACAAGGTTGGGCTCGACCGTCAGGTTTGGCTGATCATCGATGATGGAGCCGATGTTGCGCACCTGCCCGACGAGGCTTTCACTCACGGGACAGCCGGCCGAGGTGAGCGTCATCGTCACAACGCACTTTACGCCGCTGCTCTCATTGGCGCAGTCGATGCGGTAGATGAGACCGAGATCATAGATGTTGACCGGGATCTCGGGATCATAGATCTTCTTGAGCTCTCCGGTGATCTTCTCTTTCAGCGCATCGAACTTCATCCCTCCTGCTCCTTGCAGGCCCTGGCGTAGCAGTAGATGACATTCAAAAATGCCTCAAGCCCCTGCTGTCGCACGGGGCTGAGCAGCTCCATGATGCCCATCTCTTTGAGTTCGTTGGGATCGAAGGCGAGTATCTCGTCGGGCGTGCGGTTGTCAAAGATGCCCAGCAGCATCACCAGCATCCCCTTGGCGATGATGGAGTCGCCTTCGGCCTCGAGGTGTATCTTTTCGCCGTCAAAGCTCTTGTGCAGCCAGGCGAGCGAAGAGCACCCTTTGATGACATTGTCGTCGGTCTTGTACTGCGCGTCAATGGTCGGCGCATCGTGGCCGAAGTCGAGTATGTACTCCATCTTCTCGTCATTGCTGGCGAAAAGCTGCAGATCCTCTT
>CAZNQJ010000190.1:0-4180 GCA_964575205.1 uncultured Campylobacterales bacterium
CCTTGAAAATGACAAGGCAGCGTTAAATGCACTCTTGAGCGCATCCACTGTTTCCAGCTTCGTGACACCGTTACTTCCTGAACTGTCTACGGGTTTAACGAGAACAGGGAGTTTAAACAGATCCATATCCTTATAAGCAGCATCATAATCAGTAAAGCTTTTTGAGACAGGCGTATAAAAACCATGTTTTTTCATAAAAGCACGCAACAGGTCTTTTCTTGTCAATGTCACTATTGATTCATAAGGGTTGGAAGGCAGACTCAGTTTATTACCGACATAGGCCTGCGTTGGAGCACCGGAATCCGAGCCAAAGGCCAGGACAGCATCAATGTTCAGTGTTTTGGCAAGCTCCAGAACCGCTTCTTTATCGACAGTACTGACATAGTGAGATTCGTCTGCTAGCTTATGGCCCGGATTTTCCGGCAGATAATCACATGTAATGACATAATGACCCTGCTCTTTAGCATACTCGATTGCCGGGAGCTGGTCATCTGACGCACCCAGAAATAAAATTCGTTTTTGCATCAGCACTTCCCTTCTTTCTGACTAATTTACTGTAGTAACCTTTAATTCCTCATAATATTATAGAAAAAAACTTCTATCGCGATAAAGTTGAACGCACCTTTTTAGGCCCTTTTTTGGCATCGACCATCAGGAGTAAAGCCGTGCATATCGATGTGTGCAACCCCAATGATGCATTACCGGCCGCGCAATCGTCGAGTGGGTGCTCAATGTCGGTCTTTTGTCAATGCCATTACGGTCAACGACCCCCGATAAGCCAAACGAAGCTTTTCGGCTGGAGGGGCGTTAATGGTGTTTTTACTGCCTTTTAGGAGGGGTGGTTTTATTTAAAAACACTTTAAGTTCAGCTGTGTTAAATTCAGTTGTTACCAACAAGTGGGGGGGGCAATAATAATGAGAGAAAATAAAGCAGATGCTTTAGCCTTTAACGCAGTTAGTCAAATTAGTATTAATGGCAGAGAAGCTCAGAGATTAATGAGTGTATATAGAACTGTTGGTTGTGCTTATGCTAGAAACAAACGCGGATGCACGATGTGTGATTTTGCAGCATATGCAAATCCTGAAGCAAAGGGAGAAAATATTTTAAGACAACATGAGACCTCTTTAAATATGTTAAAAAGTGGTAATTATTCTCATTTTGATCTTTTAACATTAGGAAATTTCTTCAATGATCATGAGATTTCAGTCGACTTGAGAAAAGAGTTATTAACATTATTATCTCCCATTGAAAATCTTGAAAGGGTATTAGTTGAATCCCGAAAAGGATATTTAACGGTCGATAAACTTCAAAAAGCAAAAAGCTATTTGAGAGAAGACCAAATTTTAGAATATGGATTGGGTTATGAATCAAGTAATCCTAGAATTAGAAATGAGATTTTAAATAAAGGCGTTCCTGAAAAACATTTAGATGAAGCACTACAGATATGTAAAGAATCGGGCGTTGATTTTGTCTCATATGTCTTGATAAAACCTCCCCGACTCAATGAAGCGGAAGGTATTGAAGATGCCGTTAATACTGCGACACATGTTTTAGAAAAAGCAGACAAATATTCAGTGAATGCAAGAATTGCTTTTGAACCGGTATTTGTAACAGAAGGGACATTAGTTGAAGAACTATGGCATAAAGGAGAGTACCAACCTCCTAAATTGTGGAGCATTATCGAAGTATTGAAACAAACAGTCGAAAAGATAGGAAGAGACAAGTCAATAGGAAAATTATTTGTCGGACTCAGCGATGAAAATTTATCAAGGGAAAGAATGACTGGAAATTGCGGTATTTGTGATGCTGAGATCATATCTCAAATACAAGCATACAATGGACATCAAGACATTAATCAACTAAAAGATCTTTATCACAGTTGTAAAAATTCTTGGGAAAATGAAATCAGGAGTAGTAAATCAATAAATCTGTCTTCACTTTCTATCGAAGCCTTGCCGACTTGGCGAGTGACATCATAGCGCCCCAGAAAGGGCTAGGTGCACATTAATGGTTGAAAATGCCAAATGAGCGCATAATCATTTTTGATGCAGGGTTTGATCTCTTCTTTGCTTATGTAATGACATAATGGCCTGCTCTTTGCATGTGGCCTCTTCGAGAGTGACTCTATAAAAAAATATTAAACTACCGTGAGAGGCATATTCAGGGTGACATTTTTATATGCCAAGTGATGCATTCATATAAAACATCGTTTCACTATACCGCCGAACGTACTTTCTGGTCTTTCTATGGCAGGGAGGAGTACCCGTCCCCATTGCCCTCTATACTTATTTTATCATCCCGAAAAGAGCAAAAAGAGAAAAGGCAATAGCGCCGGAGATCAGCGCATAGGGGAGCTGTGTCTTGACATGCTCGACATGATCACACCCCGTTGCCATCGACGAGATAATGGTGGTATCGGAGATCGGCGAACAGTGATCACCGAAGACCCCGCCTGATATCACAGCACCGAGCACCAGTGCCGTATCGGCATCCATCGCTGCCGCCAGAGGAACCGCGATCGGTACCATGATACTGAAAGTCCCCCAGCTTGTCCCCGTCGAAAAAGACATTACCGAAGCCAGCAAAAAAACGGCGGCAGCCAGCCATACCGGGCTTAGAACAGCATGAACGTAAGAGGCCAGATAAGTGCCCGTATGCATATCGCCTGTCACCTGCCCTATGCCGAATGCAAAGAGAAGGATCATCGTGATCCCGACCATCGAACGTGCCCCGCTAAGACTCTCCTGAAGAACCTCTTTGAGTGTCATCACCCTGCTTATGACAAAGTAGAGCCCGCTTGCCGCCAGGGTCATAACCATCGTATAAAAAATAGAGCTGGAGCCGCTCCCTTTCAGGATGCTGCCCCCGCCGCTGATGTAGAGAAAAAGGAAGACACCCCCGATCATCATAATGATCGGGGCGATCATATACCAGGGGTGGCCCCCCTCTTTGATCTCACTCACTTCATGTTTGACAAAAGCCCGTTTCATCGCACCGATATCTATCTTGTACCAGATCACAAAAAAGGTGACCACCAGAGCAGTGATAGAGTAGAAATTCAACATAACCGCCTGTATCAGCCACTCTACGCTCTCTCCTTGTATCAGTCCCAGGCTCATCTGCGCCGTAATCAGCCCCAACATCAAAGCACCGTAACCGTTGAACATTAGGATCGAGCCGACCGGGGCCGAAGTCGAATCGCAGACATAGGCCAGTTTCGCCCGGGAAATACTGTGGGCATCGCAAAGCGGACGCCCGACGCTGCCGGCGATCAAAACGGTGATCGAGGTCTCAATAAAGATGATAATACCGATGATATAGACCAGAAGCAGCGTTGCCCGTTCCGACTTGACGATGGAGAGCTTGTGCGTCAACATATAGACAAACCCGTTCACCCCGCCGGAGCGCTCCATCAGATGCATCACAGAGCCCATCAGAAGCATAAAACCGAAGGTCTGCAAGATCCACGTTTTTGAAAAGAGCATAACCGTCAGATCGGACAAGGCATGCAGCGTGCCAAGGAAGGCATAGTTGTTGATAATGATCTCGCCGGCCAAGATCCCTGCAAAGAGAGAGGGCAGGACACGTTTCGTGAGCAGCGCCATCAAAATGGCAATTGCCGGGGCTGCGAGCGATAGAATGCCGTACTCTATGGGAGCGTCCTAAAGTTGCATCTGCAGGCGCACAATGCCGGCACGGCCATACTCTGCTTCGTAATGACTGTTACGGCGTTCATCCATGACAATGAACCCCAGTTTTTTATAGACCATTATTGTCTCGACAGCACCGATCTCGACCATCGTCTGAACAATACGGTATCCTTTTAATCTTGCAGTAAGCAGACTCTTTTGCACCAGCTCTTTCAAAACAGAAAACTCATGAAACTCGTCTTTTACCGCCATAAAATCGAGCAAAAAGGTCTTTTTATCAAACTCGGGTTTAACTAGGAGATATGAGGAGAGACGCTCTTGATAGCTTTCATCAAAACCAAGCTCTTGCATGATTTCCTTTGTATGTTCCTCTTGAGTTTCTATTTTTTTTGGTTTTAGTTTTATCCTAATACTTATTTGATTTTTACACTCGGGGCACGAAACATAGATTCCTTCTTTTGGAATCTCAGGGATCTTTGATATATCTACATTAAAACCCGCCTCACATTTTGGGCATTTAGCTTTCATT
>CAZNQJ010000191.1:0-4173 GCA_964575205.1 uncultured Campylobacterales bacterium
CCATGACATAGATCATTACCGATGCGACAAAAACGACGACGCTGGCAAAGGTCAAAAGGGTTATCAGCTCGAATTTTTTATGCGAAAGGATGTAGCCGAAATACTGCATGTTCTGGGTGTAGCGGAAGATCTTGAAGACACGGAAAAGGACAAAGATACGCAGCAGCCGCAGTGCATGGAAGAAGGGCATAACCGCCATAAGATCGATGATCGCCGCGACGGAACGCACATAACGCCATTTGGCATTAAAGACGGTCAAGAGCGCTTTTGCGACACGGAACCTGCGCTGAAGAAGCTCGTCTCTTTCATACTGCTCTATGATCATGCCGGACGAATCGCTGATCACCCAAAAACGCAAAAGGTACTCGATCAAAAAGATCAGCGAGACAATATAGTTGTTAAAAACAGCCAAAAAATCGTTGATCGGATAGCGCACTTCACGGATCAGAATAATGACACTCGCAAAGATCAGCGTGATCATAAAAAAATCGAAATAGCGTTTGTAGGGGTAAGCGCTGTTCTCTAAAAGATCGTAAAAGAAGTTTTTTGCCGCCTTGTATCGCGGCGACGTTTTAAGCAGGTAGGCCGTGCCGACCACAAGCCTTGACAAAAGTCCTACATATTTCCGTTTGTACGATGACGAAGAGAGTGTTTCGGTCTCCTGAAGCTCCTCTTGCATCATCTGCTCTCTAGCCGAGTTTTGCTTTGAGCATCTCGTTAACGGTCTGCGGGTTCGCTGTGCCTTTGCTCGCCTTCATTGTCTGACCGACGAAGAAGCCGAAGAGTTTATCTTTGCCCCCGCGGTACTCTTCGACCTTATCGCCGTTGGCGGCGATAATACCGTCAATGATCTGCTCGAGCGCACCGCTGTCGTTCATCTGTTTGAGGCCGAGCTTCTCAATGGCACTGTCGACATCACTCGCATTGTCCATCAGATAGTCAAGGACCTCCTTGGCCGCTTTGCCGCTGATCGTATTGTCTTCGATACGTTTGACAAGCGTCCCGAGCGTTTTGGCATCCACCGGTGAAGTCGCGACCGTCATACCGCCTTTAAGACGGCCCTGCAGCTCTACACTCAGCCATGTGACTGCATTTTTCGCATTGATACCCTCGGCCAGCATCGCTTCGAAAAAGTGTGCCGTCTCAAGGTCCGCAGTGATGACGGCAGCGTCATATTCACGCATGCCGTATTCGTTTACCAGACGCTCTTTTTTCTCGTCAGGCAGTTCCGGGATCTGGGAATATTTTTCAAACATCGCATCATCGACGACCGCTTTCAGAAGGTCCGGCTCCGGGAAGTAGCGGTAATCAGCCGCCTCTTCCTTGCCGCGCATCGAACGGGTCTCCTGCTTGTTCTGGTCGAACAGGCGGGTCTCCTGGAAGATCTCTTCATCATAGACCCCGTCTTCCCAGGCATCGATCTGGCGCTGAACTTCGATCTCGATCGCTTTCTGTATAAAACGGAAGCTGTTGATGTTCTTTATCTCGACGCGGGTGTACAGTTTCTCATCGCCTTTGGGGCGGATAGAGACGTTGACATCGACACGGAACGACCCCTCCTGCATGTTCGCATTGGAGATATCAAGATAGCGTACGATCGAGTGGAGCTTTTTGACATAAAGTACCGCCTCTTCGGCTGAACGCATGTCCGGTTCGGAGACGATCTCAAGAAGCGGCGTTCCCGCACGGTTCAGGTCCACCTTGGAGATAGAACCGTCGTGGATATTCTTGCCGGCATCCGCTTCGATATGGGCGCGGTTGATGCGGATGGTCTTTTGGGAGCCGTCTTCGAAATCGATCTCAAGTTTGCCGTGCTCGACCACCGGCGTGTAGAGCTGTGTGATCTGGTATGCCGAGGGGCTGTCCGGGTAGAAATAGGACTTGCGGTCAAAAAACGAGGTGCGGTTGATCGTCGCGCCGATCGCCGTTCCCAGCATAACCGATTTTTCCAAGGCGCTCTTGTTCAGTACCGGAAGGGCACCGGGCAGCGCCAGACAGGTCGGACAGGTGTTGACATTGGGACGGTCATTGAAACTGGTCGGGCATGAACAAAAGAGTTTGGTTTCCGTGTTGAGCTGAACGTGGACTTCAAGGCCGATAACGACTTCAAACATTGGTTTCCTTGGTAGAGAAGAGCTGCTGCAACTTCTCAAAAAATATGATTTTTATTAATTTTCAATAAAGTAACGGATCGAAGCGAAGGCGTAAGCACCGCACTTTTCAACCGCTTTTACCTGCGCTTTCGAGGTGATCCCGCCCAGCGCGATAATAGGCAGGCTTATTTTAGCCACTCTTTCATTTAAATCCTCTAAACCCTTCGGTTCACCCTTGCCCGGAGAGCTGAATACAGGGCTGTACGTTACCGCATCGGCACCTTTTTGCTGCGCCTGCATCATCTCCTCTTCACTGTGGCAGGAGATCACGACAAAGAGACCCAGCCCCTTTGCTCTCGCTATTTCGCCGGCCTGCTGCGATGTCAGATGCACGCCGAAGGCCTTCAGTTTAGCGGCCAGTTCGACATTTCCGTGAAGCAGCGGTTTTGTCTCTGCAAATCGGGAGCAGAGTTCCAGGAAGAGTTCTGCCATCTGCGCATAGTCCGGGCTGTTTTTATCACGGTAGAGGGCAAAATCGGGCCGGTGTTTCTGGAGTGCATTTTGCATGAGGCGGCCAAAAGCAGTACGCTCTGCTGAGTAGAACGCGGGATCGGTGATAAGATAGGATTTCATCTTTTTACTTCCTTGCATTTCATACCGTGCGATCCCTTCGAAACGGCAGTTGGCTGGACGCTATTTTTGAAAAGAGTCCCGGATCTCTTCAAGCAGCTGTGTCTGTTTTTTGGACTCGGCCAAACGCTCTTTGTAGGTCAGCATCGTTTCAAGCAGAAGAACAAAAAAGAGACCCAGTATGATGTAGAGTATCGTGAAGAAGAGCGCCGAGCCGACACCCATAAAAAGGAAGATTTTAAAGATGATAAAGGCACCCAGGACGATAAATGCCCAGGAGGTGCCTAGAAGGAAACTGATGATTTTATCAAAAATGTTTCGCTTCATAATAGAGGAGATAAACGTTAGATCTCGTCGTTGTGCATACTGACTGCACCGCCGAGATAGACGTATGTCAGCATCATGAAGATAAATGCCTGAAGCAGTGCCATGAACGTAAGCAGTGCGAACGGGATCATCGGCAGCAGCCACGGCGCCAGCATCAGAAGTACCATCAGGAACATGTCGTCACCCTTGACGTTTCCGAAGAGACGGAAAGAGAGAGAGATGATACGTGAGATATGCGAAACGATCTCGATCGGGAACATCAACCACGCCAACCACCAGACCGGTCCGAAGAAGTGTTTGAAGTAGCTGATCACACCGTTACGACGGATACCTTCGAAGTTATAGTAGACAAAGACGACAAGGGCAAGCGCCAGCGTGAAGTCAAGAAATGCCGACGGTGCTTCAAAACCCGGTACGATACCGATAAGGTTGGCAATACCGACAAAAAGACCGATCGTCGCTACAAGCGGAAGATAACGGCGAGCTTCTTCTTTACCCATAACGTCTGCACCCATCGCGAGCACACCGCCAAGGTAGGCTTCCAAAAGGTTTTGTGTTCCTGTCGGAACCACTTTCATGTTGCTTGTTGCCATCTTCGCGATAACAATTACGATCAGTGCCGCAAGCAGCATATGTGTCATGTAGATAAAAGTGTGATCATGACTGACCAGACCAAAGAATGTAAATAATTCTCCCATTCATCGTTCCTTAATGCAAAATAGTTCCGCGATTTTACTCAGTATTGGATTAAATATTACTAAGAGAAGGCCGTTTTCCTGATGAAAATTGTACTAAATCTCTATTATGCGACTTTTTCAGGAGCCAGATTCCGGATAAAGTCCGCATTGCGATTTGAAGAAAAAGCTCGAGAGCATGGCTTATCGCAGCACGCGAAGAGACTGTGCAACGCGATTCAGAGGCTAAGCTGTCTCGTTTTGCGTTTTGCCACCGCAATATCATCGGCGATCGCTTCTTTGAGGGCATCAAGCGTCTTGAACTTTTGGTTTGGCCGAATAAAATCGACAAAAGAGAGTCTCAACTTGCTGACATCCCCGACTATCGCGTCCAGAATATGGGTCTCAACCGCAAACGAGCCGTCGGTCGTAACACGGTGGCCGATAAA
>CAZNQJ010000192.1:0-4170 GCA_964575205.1 uncultured Campylobacterales bacterium
AGAGCGGATGCGGCGGAGGTCATCAGCGATCTTAAACACGCCGGAATCGACGTGGTGATGCTGACCGGTGACCATGAGGGTGCGGCGAAACGTATCGCCGATGAGGTGGGCATTGAACACTATTATGCGGAACTTATGCCGCAGGACAAGGCGAATATGATTGCCAAGATGCAGGCAGAGGGGCATAAGGTGGTTATGGCGGGCGACGGCGTGAATGATATTTTGGCGCTTGCCCAGTCAGAGATCGGCATCGCGATGGGCAACGGAAGCGATATTACCATCGATGTGAGCGATGTGGTGTTGATGAACGATTCGCTGCGCTCACTGGAAGAGTCTTTTCGAATCGGGCGCGCGACCTACCGGCTGGTCAAACAGAACCTTGCCCTCTCTCTGGTGTATAATGCGGTTACGATCCCGCTTGCAATGGCCGGCTACATCATTCCGCTGATCGCCGCTATTTCGATGTCGCTGAGTTCGCTTCTGGTCGTCGGGAACTCCATGCGTATTCAGTGGAGCTGGAAGCGAAAAAGCAAGCGCTAGTTTTACTATTTGTGTAATCTACGTTAAAGGAAACAGATGGACAGTTGGGTCATTATTTTGATGTTGGGTGTTTCGGTCTTTTTGGGTGCTTTGGCCCTTATCGGCATTATGTGGGCGATCAAGTCCGGGCAGTTTGATGATAAAGAGAAATTTTTAAACCAGGTGCAGTTTGACGGCAATGATGAGCTCAACGATGCCGCGCAGCAGCAGTCAAAAAGAGAGGCGCTTAAAAAGAGTAAAGAGTATCGGCCGGAATAGAGCAAATAGAGAGTGAAGTTATCCGCTGACTGATAATGGATGTATGTTAGATTACTGGCAGTTTGAAGAAGTCGGAAACTCCCAAAAGGAGTATCCGGAAGGTCTCTTGATTATTTAAGAGTTGTGATGTACTCAGCAACTGCTTTGATCGTAGCGTCATCGTAAGAAGCAACTTGACCTTTCATCAATGCGCCCATACCGTAAACATTACGAGTACCTGCTTTATAGCCTTTAAGAGCTTCTTCAATTTTAGCCGCATCCCAAGTGTCGATGACCTCAGATTTGTTAAGAGCGTGTTTCTCAGCCTTTGCACCGTGACAGCTTACACATTTTTTGTATGCCGCAGCACCGTCAGCCGCCATTAAAGATACACCTGCTACAAGTAGAGCTAATGCAATTTTTTTCATGTTGTTTTCTCCGAAGTTAAATTTCTCGTGCATTATAAACATTATAATCTTAATTTGTTCTAAGCCATTTTTAGTAGATTAACCCTCGCTTTGCTATAATCTGAAGACAAAATAGATGATGTTTGTAATCACTACATAAAAGAGAGAGAATGCGTTATATTGATGATGATTTAAAGAACAAAACGATCCTGATCACGGGCGGGGCCGGGTTTATCGGCTCTAATCTCGCCTTTTACTTTCAGCAGAACCATCCTGATGCCAAAGTGGTGGTACTGGACAGCTTCCGATCCGGCGAGACCCTCTCCAACGGCAATCTCAAAAGTTTCGGTCACTTCAAAAACCTGGTCGGTTTCAGCGGGGAAGTGATCAGCGGTGACATCAACGACACGGCACTGCTTGCCAAACTCGAAGCGGAGTACGACTTTGACTATATCTTTCATGAAGCGGCTATATCCGATACAACGGCTTTAGAACAGGATCTGATGGTCAAGACCAACCTCAATGCCTACAAAGCGCTGCTTGAGATGGCGATCCGCCAAAATGCGAATATGATCTATGCCTCATCGGGTGCTACCTACGGTAACGCTCCTTCGCCGCAGACAGTGGGCGTCGAATCCCCGCAGAACGTCTACGGCTTCTCCAAACTGATGATGGACCATCTTTCGCGCGACGTCATGAAAAGCGCGAAGATCAGTATTGTAGGTCTTCGCTACTTTAATGTCTACGGACCGAGAGAGTACTTCAAGGAGAAGACCTCCTCAATGGTGATCCAGTTCGGTCATCAGCTGCTCCAGGGTAAAAACCCGCGTCTCTTCGAAGATTCCGACAAGATCGTGCGCGACTTCATCTTTATCGAAGACATCATCCAGGCCAACATTTTGGCGATGCACCCTAAAAAGAGCGGTATCTACAATGTCGGCACCGGCCATGCCCGCTCGTTTCAGGACATGGTCGACATTCTGCAAAAAGAGCTCGGAACCGATTATGCGTGCGAATACATTCCCAACCCTTATGTCGGCCGCTACCAGTTCCATACCGAAGCCAATATCGAGAGCACGAAAGAGGGGCTGGGCTATGCGCCGCGCTACAGCTTCGAAGAGGGTATCAAGGCGTACCTTCCCGAGATCTTGCGTACGTTTGAAGAAGAAGTGCAATAGTGCAACTGCTTAAAAACGCCAAACCCAACATCCTGGTCATCGGTGACCTGATGATCGATCACTACCTTTGGGGCGACGCCGAGCGTATTTCGCCCGAGGCGCCGGTACAGATCGTCGATATCGCGAGGGAGACGTCGGTCCTCGGCGGTGCCGGCAACGTTGTCAACAATCTTATCTCCCTGGGTGCAACGGTCAATGTCGCCAGCGTCGTCGGTGATGACGAGATCGCCAAAGAGCTGGCGATCATGCTCAAATCCATCGGGGTGAAAACCGAAGGGCTGATCACCCAGATCGGGCGCAAGACAAGCAAAAAATCGCGTATCATCGCTGCGCATCAGCAGATACTGCGTTATGACAAAGAGTCAAAAGAGACGATCAGCGAAGCCTCCGCAGAGAAGATCATTGCAGCGATCGCGAAAGATCTTTTTGTGACCGACATGATCATCCTCTCCGATTACGGCAAAGGTGTTATATCGGAGAAACTCGCCCAGTCGGTAATCCATCTCGCCAAAGAGAGAGGGATCAGGGTGCTGGTCGACCCGAAAGGGACGGATTACAGCCGATACCGCGGTGCCCACATGCTGACACCCAATAAAAAAGAGGCCTCCGAGGCAACGGGTATCCGTATCGTCGATGATGCAAGCCTGGAGAGAGCGCTGCTCGCCCTCAAAGAGCAGTGTGCACTGGAGCGATCGATGATCACCCTCTCCGAAGACGGGCTCGCCATCTATGACGGCGAGGTGAAACGTTTTCCGACCGTAGCCCAGGAGGTCTTTGACGTGACCGGTGCGGGTGATACGGTGATCGCCTCGATCGCCTTTGCCCTGAGCGCAGGGCTGAGCATCGAAGAGACGGCCCGTTTCGCCAACCTGGCGGCAGGGGTGGTCGTCGGCAAGATCGGTTCGGCGACGGTGACGCTCGATGAGATCGAGATCTACGAATCCAAACTGCACCAGGGCAGCTCCGATGCCCATATCAAAACTTTTGAAGAGATCGACCGTGTCGTCAAGCGTGCCAAAGAGCACGGTCAGCGCGTGGTCTTTACCAACGGCTGTTTCGACATTCTGCATGTCGGCCATGTCAAATACCTGCAGGAGGCCAAGAGCTTCGGCGACATCCTGATCGTCGGTCTGAATTCGGACGCCTCGGTGCGGGAGCTTAAAGGGCCGACACGGCCGGTCAATACCGAAGATGACCGCGCCTATATTCTGGCGGCACTGGACGCCGTCGATTATGTCGTGAAGTTCAGCGACGACACGCCGCATGATCTTATCAGGATGATCGCACCGGATGTGCTGGTCAAAGGGGGCGACTACGAAGGCAAAAAGGTGGTCGGTACCGAGTTTTCCAAAGTCCTTAAACTCGTCGACTTTGTTGACGGCAAAAGTACCACCAAAACGATAGAAAAAATACAGGGATCAACATGCTAAAAAAACTGCTTTTAGGACTACTACTTACCGGCTCGGTCAGCTACGCGATGCACGAGTTCGAGCTGAATATCAACAACAAAGATCTGGATCTGCACCTGGGGCTCGATATGGGCCAGTTCAATGACACCATTGAGCCTGACAGCTTTCTGATCCAGGGGAGGCTGATGAAAGGCGACAGAGATCATGCAAGGCTCCCATATGATCAGGAGACCAATATTTTGACGGAACTGGGCTTTGTCGTGCAGTCGACATCCGCATTGGCCGAGGGATTGACCCTGGGAATGGGCGTAAAACTGGCCTATACCCCGCTTGACAACCAGTCGGTCTTCGCCATGCCGATCGGTGTTGTGGGGGACTATATGCTCCCTTTCGATATCG
>CAZNQJ010000193.1:0-4154 GCA_964575205.1 uncultured Campylobacterales bacterium
AGAGCGATAACCGCCCACATGAAATAGAGACCGTGGTTATCTCCAGATCCAAGCCTGCACTTACCTTGAAAAATGTTCTGATCTTTCTCATCATTTTAAACGTGTCACTTTACATATTTTACCCGTACAACTCGCCTTACATGATCAGCATAGGCGCAAAAGCTTCCGAAGTTGGTTTGAGCTTGGGGATCTCATGCATTGTTGGCATGTTTGTATACGTGTGGATGGGAAAAAGAATTGATAGTAGGAATAGTGCAGTCTTTGCTTTATTCTTTGGAAGCATCGGTTACATGGGGGTATTAAGCAGCTTGATATTTCTTGGACATTTCTAGACAACATGCAGATGGTACAAGGCTAGAAAAGGACAAGGTGCTCGTTTCACCGGATGATGATGATTCGAGTAAGGATTGGCATTGCAGCAAGGAAAATTGGCGTTACTATCAAGACATTGCAGCGATGGGATGCCACGGGAAAGATATTTTGCACCCGGACGGCGGGCGGGCACCGGCGGGTGAGCTTGGTCGAGATCCAGCGCATCACGGGGGAACCGCTGGCAAGGGATGGAGAGGGCGAGATCGAGATGCCGGGCGAGGCAGGAACCGCCGTGTACTGTCGAGTCTCGTCGCACGAGCAGAAAGCCAAGGGAGATCTTGGCAGGCAGGTGCAAGTGGCGTTAAAGCATTGCAGGTCATCGGGGTTTGATAATCCTCGCGTCTACACCGACGTGGGAAGCGGCTTGAACGCGAATCGAGGGGGTTTGAAGAGGTTGTGCAGGGCGATCGAGCGAGGGTTGGTCCACCGCGTCGTGGTCACGTACAAGGACCGCCTCACCCGGTTTGGTTTCGGGTACTTGGACCGGTATTTCAAGAGCCACGGGGCTTCGATCACGGTGCTGAGGCAGGCAACGACGCGTTCCATGCACGAGGAGCTCGTGGAAGACCTCGTTGCCATCGTGACCTCGTTCTCCGGGCGGGTGCACGGGATGCGGGGCCGGCGGAAGCATTCCAAGCCAATGACCGGCGTGGAAACGTCCATCATCGCGAGGCTGGTGAGGCGCGAGATCCGCAAGGCAATCAATGCCGCCGTGGCGCGTGTCGTTGCTCTTGGCTGAGTTTTCCAGAAATTTTGTCGACCGTTTTTGTTTATAAGCGCTTGCTCCCTTGAACAAGTAGTCGCGTGCCGCCCCGTGATCCCCTCACGGGGGACGCGCTTGTTCACGAGAACGAGTCGATTGCCAGTGCCACGGAAGAAAGAAACGGTGACCGTCACCCGGACGATGGGCTTGGTGCCCGACACGAGGAGGGATTTCGTTCCTCCCCCGTTGTTCGAGGGCATCAAGGGCGTGTCGAACGCCATCATCAAGGCCGGGTCGATCCTCCCCGCGGGGTGGTTCCTCGGCGGGCGCTTGGAAGATGCAAAGCGGTTCTACGACCGGGCAAGGGCAATCAAAGGCTTCAATGCCATGCTCGAGGGTTTCGTGTACAAGGAACGCGTGCGCCGGTGCGCGGCGACATCCTCGTATTACTGCCTGCAAGGCTACCAGCACCGCGTGGCCATCGTGCCCGCGCTTGCATCGACCTTGCGGGCGAATTCAATCGATACCATGCTTGATGACCAGTTTTTAACCAATTCTTTCTTGGACGAGACCCGGGCGAAACTCCGGGACTCGATGTTACCCCGCGGCGTGCAGCAAGCACTTCTCGGGAAGATCCGCAATGGCAAACCCGCATTCCCCAAGGACGAGGAAAAACGATCCACCTTGATCGACGAGATCCGCGCTTCCGGTCTCCCCGTTGCGGTGATCGAAGCGTTGCTCGATGATACCGGTGAAAAACATCCCTTGGACCCGGACCTCGTCGACAAGGTATTCATCCCCCGGGGCCTCCTCGATCGCGAGTACCTCTCGAACCTGGCACGGGGGCTGAGGAACATCGTGCGCAAGGCGTTGTTTACTGAACACGGCGAGCTCGTGGTGTCGGCCGCTCGCGAGTGCCTTGCTGGGAAATCCCGGCAGCGCGTCATCGATGCTGTCGCCACGGACCTTGCTGCCGAGCTCGAGGGCCTCGCGACGTCGTGGTTCCGCGAGATCGCGAAGCGAATGAAGCGCCGCATCAAGGACGTGAACGCCCTGCTCGCCGGCACGCGCGACCGGGTCAAGCCCGTGGGAACGCATCATCTCGACGAGCTCATCGGGACCATCCTTGGCGACCACCCCGGTGGGAAGCTCCCCGGCTGGGTTGACGGCAAGCCCGTCGATCTCGCCGCGTGGCAAACAGCCAGGCTGGCGTGGCGGGACGAGCAACGGGCCGCGCTGGAATCGCTCGTGTCTGCCATCGATCCCGTCGCGGCCGTTGCCGCCGCGACCGGGGACGTGGATGCCATGCTCGACCCCGGGACCGCGGTTGGCGCGATGTTCAAGTCGCGAGCCATCCCCGGGTGCCGGGGCCTGGTGCCCTCGCCCGGCAACCTCGAGACGATCGTTCGTTCCAAGGCAATCTCCTTGATCTTCAACCACGTTGGCACCGCCGCGTGGCGGGCCGTGGCGCCCGTTGCACGGGGCATCCTCGATGAGATCATCGCCGATCCCCGCAGGCACGTCAACCAGCCGCGGGTTACCCGGACCCACCTCCCGTTCGGCATCGACGACGAGAAGGTGTTCCGGTGCTCCATCGAGACGGATGCTTCCTCCGGCGTCGTGACCGGGATGCGCGCGAGTATCTCGTTGTTGCCTCGCAAGTTCCTTCATTTCCACGTCAAGACAAGCTCCCTGCCCCGCATCACCGAGTTGCTCTGGCGCGGCTTCGAGATCAAGAAGGGCACCCTCACGCGCAAGACGCCCGGCGGTGGCATGCTGCTCCACGCGCCGTTCCAGCAAGATTGCGGCACCAAGGACGTTCCCGCAACCACGGGTGACGGGGCCAATGGACCCCCCGGTGACGATGGCAAGTCGCCCTTTTTCATCCGGGTTGCCGGTGTCGATCTCGGCGTGAAGCACCTGGCCTGGCTCTCGATCGCGGACTGCCTGCGGGAACGGGACGGGAACGGGTTCCTGCAACGCCTCCACGAGAAGGCGCCGGACATCGCGCGACACGTGATCGACCAGGAACAGCTGCTCGGGAGCCGGTCGGGTTGGTTTCCCGCGTCGTGGCTCGTGAACGGGCACGATGGTGCCGGAAGCGAGGTTGACGAGCCCGTCCCGAACTGGAAGGGCACCCTTGCCAAGGCATTCACCCGGGCGCACCACCTCCAACGCCAGCTCGCGTCCATCGTGGAGCACCACGGGAGCAAGAAGCGCGCCAAGAAAACCGTGGCGTGGAAGCAGATCCGCAAGGAATGGAAGCGCACCTGGAAGCGCATCCGGCACGTGCACGAGGAACTCGCCAAACAGGTCGCCACGCGCATCGTAGCGGCGTGCGAGCATTTCGGCGTCGAGTTACTCCGGTTCGAGGACCTGTCCTGGTCCCGCCACTCGTCGAAACGTGTCGCCGGCTGCTGGCTCGCGTCGTGGCAGGTGCACTGGTTCCATTCCCGTATCCAGCAGCACGCCACGTTACTAGCACGGGTTGCCGGCATCGCGGTCGAGAAGGTGAACGCCGCCGGCACTTCGAAACGTTGCAGTTATTGCGGGGAGAAAGGCACGCGCGACGGGAAGCGGTTCGCTTGCAAGGCTTGCAGCAGGACCATCGATTCCGACCTGAACGCGGCAAGGAACGTGGTAATAGCTCCCTGTTCACGTCACGGGAAGGCATTCTTGCCCGCGTTCGACATTTCAAGAGGGAGAAGGATTCAAGCAACGATGATGTCGCCAATATCACATTCCCCGGGGCTAAAAACGCCGAAGGGGTGCGCGCCCGTTACCCGCGCGAGTTCTTGCACGTGACACCGCAGGAAGGATAATCCGGGCCGCCAACGCGGGTCCCAGCAACAATGTCTAGGTTCGTCCGGATTTATTGTAACGGTGAATCATTTTATGGATTCCAACAAATAGAACATAATGGAGACCAGTGATATATCTAGAGATCAGACCGACCGAGAAAGCGAGGAAGGGGAAGGAAAGAAAAAATGGTGGCAACCAAATAAGAAGTTCAAGCTCGATATCCGGGAGGACATACCTGATTTCGAGAAGGAATTTCCAGAATTCACCGGATGGGAGT
>CAZNQJ010000194.1:0-4149 GCA_964575205.1 uncultured Campylobacterales bacterium
TGCAGGCAAAGGTCCGCGAGATCCAGACTTTTTACAGCCAAAGTCAGGCGTCTAACCGTCTCATTGAACTGCCAAACAGTGCAGATCTTCTGCCCTACCCGCTTTTTCCTGTCGCTCTTGTGCCCGCACTTTTTTGTCCGAAAGAGGATATCTACCGGGCCCTGAGAGAAAACGGCGTGCCGGTACAGGTCGGTAATAAGCCCATCTACAAGACCACGGCGTTCAGAGATGAAACCCTTTCCCTCTTTGGTGCCGAAGAGGTCTACAAAGCCCAGTTACTGCTCCCCTCGCACCATCTCATGACCCTGGAGGAGGCGGCATTTATCGTCAATACCTTCGAGAGCATCCTTGAGGCCTACGGCCATCGGGGCTGCTCTTTTTGACAGGGAAGCTTTTTCCAGGCTTAACAATTGCACTAATACCCCCTCTTCTTCAAGCGTTAATATTTTTTTCGCTACACTTTCGAAATTTTATTTCTATACTATATATAGGAAAACAGTTTTAGTGCTTATTTATTGCACGCGGAAGAAGATATAGCCTACAAGGAAACATAGTTGAAACTGATCATCGTCGAGTCACCTGCCAAAGCCAAGACAATTAAAAATTTTTTAGGCAAAGAGTTTGAAGTCATTGCCTCCAAAGGCCATATCCGCGATCTGCCAAAGAGCCGTTTCGGCATCAAGGTCGACGAAGAGAAAAGAGAGTTGACCCCGGAGTACAGCGTTGCCAAAGAGAATGCTGCCACGGTCAAACAGATCAAAGAGCTGGCTAAAAAAGCCGATACCATCTATATCGCGACCGATGAGGACCGCGAGGGGGAAGCGATCGGCTGGCATATCGGCCACGCCATTGCCAAGGTGGCCAATACCGATCCGGAAGCACTGCCGCGTATCGTCTTTCACGAGATCACCAAATCAGCGATCAATGCCGCACTTGAAAACCCGCGCCAGATCGACATGGACCAGGTCAACGCACAGCAGACCCGCCGTCTTCTCGACCGCGTGGTCGGCTACAAGCTTTCGCCCCTGCTGGCGTCCAAGATACAAAAAGGTCTCTCGGCAGGACGGGTACAGTCTTCGACACTGAAGATCGTTATTGACCGCGAACGCGAGATCAGAGCCTTCGTGCCGGTTGAGTACTGGGAGATCGACACCGTCTTCGCCCCGAATATCGATGCAAACCTTGTCAGCTACAAGGGCGAGAAGATCTCCAAACTTTCCATCACCAACGGCGAGGAGGCCAAATCGATCGTTGCCACGATCGAAAAAGAGCCCTTCAAGGTGCTCTCCATCGAGACCAAACAGCGCAAAAGTTCGACGCCGCCGCCGTTCATGACCTCGACACTGCAGCAGACGGCTTCAAGCAAACTCAGCATGTCGCCCAAGAAGACGATGATGCTCGCACAGACCCTCTATGAAGGTGTCAAAACGCCGGAAGGGACCTCCGGAGTCATCACCTATATGCGTACCGACTCGCTCAATATGGCAAAAGAGGCTGTTGAAGCGGCACGCGAGACCATAGCAAGCACCTACGGCGAGCAGTACCTGCCGGAATCGCCGAAAAGCTACAACAAAAAGTCCAAAGGGGCGCAAGAGGCGCACGAAGCGATCCGCCCGACGATGCTGGCCTTTACACCGAAAATAGCTGCCGCCTACCTGAAAGCGGATGAGCTCAAACTCTATACCCTTATCTACAACCGCTTTTTGGCCTGTCAGATGAACGACGCGATCTTTGAGCAGCAGTCGATCATCTTCAAAAGCGAGAGTGCCGAATATAAAGCCAATGGGCGCAAACTGATCTTTGACGGTTTCTACAGAGTTCTGGGCAGTGACGACAAAGACAAACTTCTGCCTGTACTTGAAAACGGGCAGGATATCGCCATCGAATCGATCAAACCGTCGCAGCACTTCACGGAACCGCCGTCCCGTTTTTCGGAAGCGAGCCTCATCAAACAGCTCGAAGCCGAAGGAATCGGACGTCCGTCAACCTATGCACCGACCGTCTCAACCCTGCAGGCCCGCAACTATATCACGGTCGAAAAGCGCCAGATCATCCCGACGGAAGTTGCCTTTACCGTCACAGAGATGCTGGAGAAGCACTTTACCGATATCGTTGATGCCGGCTTTACGGCCAATATGGAAGAGATCCTCGACAAGATCGCCGATGAAGGGTATGATTGGCAGAAAGTGCTCAGTGATTTTTACTTTCCGTTTATGGAACGCATCAATGAGGGCAAACAGAACATCATCTCTCTGAAGCTGGCGCAGCCGCTCGGCCGCAACTGCCCTGAGTGCGGTTCGGAACTGCTTCTTCGTTCGGGCCGCTACGGCAAGTTCATCGCCTGCAGCGGTTTTCCGAAATGCAAATACACGGAACAGGTGGTAGAAGAGGGAGAAGAAGCGGGCGAAGCGCCGAAAACAGAGACCACCGATGAGAAGTGCGAAAAGTGCGGCGCCGACATGGTGATCAAAAACGGCCGTAACGGCAAATTTTTGGCCTGCAGCAACTACCCTGAATGCAAAAACACCAAATCTCTGGAGCTTGAAAGCAAAGAGTCCCAGGTGCCGTGTCCCGAGTGCGGCGGAAAACTGCTCTATCGCCAATCCCGCCGCGGGCCGTTTTGGGGATGTGAACACTACCCTAAATGTAAATTCATCTCTAAATTCGAGCCGACTGAAAAGAGATGCCAGGTCGAGGGGTGTGACGGCGTGCTTGCCCGGCGCACCTACCGCGGCAAAGAGGTCTATGAGTGCATCAAGTGTAAAGACCGGACACCTGTAGAGGAAGCGTAATGCAGCACACGGAGGGCGGAAAACGAAAGAGAGAGATGCTATATGACCGCTTCTTTATTTCCGATTCCATATTCGCGCATGATGCGACAGAGGCCCTATTATGAAGATAGGCATCCTCTCCGATACCCATAAAAAAGAGAACCGCTCCCAGAAGGTGATTGACCATTTGATGGCCAACGGCGCCGAGTTTTTAGTCCATGCCGGTGATATTCTCAAAGAGCAGATACTCGAACAGATGGTGCACAGCGGCGTACCCTACGTGGCCGTCTACGGCAACAACGATGCCCATCTTCATGAGGTCCATAACCGCTTCAACCTCGTTCAGGAACCGCACTATTTCAAGCTGGCCGGAACACGTATCAAGCTGATGCATCTGCCTTTTTACATGTCGCCGGATGCCGAGATCGTCATCTACGGTCATACCCATACCTTTGATTGCGAGTTTACCAACGGCACCCTCTTTCTCAACCCGGGTGAGGCCTGCGCCCGCAATAAACCGGTCAGTGAATGCGCTATGCTTGAGCTCACCGAAACCCATATGGTCGTGACCTACTATTCAAGAGCGCTCAAGAGCAAACACTTTGAGGAGCAGCACTTCTCATTCGAAAGGAAAAAAAAATGAGCAAAGAGATCTTTCTATGCGCCATCTCCAACATCAACAGCGGCACCTGCAATGAAGACTGCAAGTTCTGCTCGCAGAGCGTCAAGTATAAGGCAGATATCGACCGCTACATCCAAAAACCGATCGAGAAGATCATCGAAGAGGCAAAAGCTGCCGAAGCCTCGGGCGCACTCGGCTTCTGCCTGGTAACGGCACATAAAGGGATCGATGAGAAGGTCTTGAAGTTTGTCTGCGAAACAGCACAGACACTCACGAAGGAGGTACCTAAACTCCGTCTGATCGCCTGCAACGGCACGGCCTCCCTGGAACAGCTGCTGATCCTAAAAGAGGCCGGTATCAAGGCCTATAACCATAACCTTGAGACCTCCAGAGAGTTTTATAAAGAGGTCTGCACCACCCACAGCTGGGATGAGCGCTATGAGACCTGCCAGAATGTCAACAAGACGGGGCTTAAGCTGATCACCGGCGGTATCTTCGGCATGGGGGAGAGCCGTGAAGACCGCATCTCGATGCTCGAATCGATCAAAAGCCTCAACCCGACCTCCGTACCGCTCAACTTTTATCACCACAACCCGGCACTGCCGCTTAAACCGAACCCTATCACGACGGACGAGGCACTTGAGCTGATAAGAACGGCCCGCGAGATCGTCAGCGGCGCAGAACGCATCATGGTCGCAGGCGGGCGGGAGCTGATGTTCGGCGACCGTCAAAGCGAGATCTTCGAGGCCGGGGCAA
>CAZNQJ010000195.1:0-4136 GCA_964575205.1 uncultured Campylobacterales bacterium
ACCTGAAGGGATCGAAGGGCGTGTGCCTTTCCGCGGGTCGATCGCGGGCATCGTACATCAGATGATGGGCGGTCTGCGTGCTTCTATGGGCTATTGCGGTTCAAAAGATATCGCTACCTTCTGGGACAAAGCGGAGTTTGTAGAGATCACCTCTGCCGGACTCAAAGAGTCGCATGTTCATGATGTTCAGATCACTGCCGAGGCACCGAACTACCACGTTTAGCCTTTGGCTGAACGCGGTAAAATGATGAATTTTCAATGATGAATGTTGAATGAAGGTCTGCTTTTTTTAAAAGCCTGTCATTATTATAATGACACTATTTAATAGAACTAGGTAAAGATGAAGAAAGAGTCATTTAAAACTCAAAACTCAACATTCAACATTCACTATGCCGGCTTCTGGATCCGTTTTCTAGCGGTTTTGATCGATACGGCGCTGCTGATCGTGCCGATAGCTCTTATCATCTATCTGCTCAGCGGCGGCGAATGGCTGGACTTTTCGCAGCTCTCGCAGAGCATTACTGCCGCGTCAGAGAAGGGCATGGCAGCTGCTCTGCAGGCCATGCCGAAGACAAATATGAAGTGGGAGTCTCTTTTTGAACTCCTGATTGCCGGTGTGACCATCTTTTTCTGGAAACGGTGGGCGGGAGCGACCCCGGGCAAAAGAGTGCTCGGTATTCACGTCGTGGACGCAAAGACATACAAAGAGATGACTAATAAGCAAGCAATTATTCGCTATATTGGCTATATTATTTCGTCCATTCCCCTGGGCGCAGGGTTTATAATGGTCGGTTTCAGAAAAGACAAACGGGCCCTGCATGACCTGCTGGCAGAGACGGTTGTCATTTACAAATAAAGGATAGGGATGCATTTTCAGACAGAAGCGCTTCATGCGGGGTACACGAAAGATACACAATCGACCATGGCGGTGCCGATCTATATGACCACGGCCTATGAATTTCGTGATGTTGAACATGCCGCGAACCTTTTCTCCCTTAAAGAGCTCGGCAATATCTATACCCGTCTGAACAACCCGACAACGGATGTCTTCGAAAAACGTTTCGCGCAGCTCGAGGGCGGCGAAGCCGCTCTGGCGACATCAAGCGGCATGTCGGCGATCTTTTATGCCATTGCCAACGCTGCCGAAGCGGGCGACAACATCGTCTGTGCTTCACAGCTTTACGGCGGTTCTTTGACACTGTTTACCCATACCCTGAAACGTTTCGGTATCGAAGCGCGCTTCTTTGATGTCCAGACGCCCAAGGATGCCGAAAAGCTGATAGACGACAGGACAAAAGTGCTCTTTTTTGAGACCCTGACCAACCCGAGTATCGATGTCGCCAATATTTCGGCACTGACCGAAATAGCAGACCGATACAATATCATAACTGTCGTTGACAACACGGTGGCGACACCGGCGCTCTGCCGTCCGTTTAAACACGGTGTCGATGTCGTCGTGCACAGTGCGAGCAAATACACCACAGGGCAGGGGCTTGCTATCGGCGGGATCATGGTCGAGCGCAAGAACCTTGTCGAGAAGATCAAGGGCAATCCGCGTTATGTCCATTTCAACGAGCCTGATGCATCCTATCACGGCCTTGTCTATGTCGATGTACCGCTGCCGGTCTATACCCTGCGCGCCCGCCTTTCGCTCTCGCGCGACCTGGGCGCGGTCAGTTCGCCGTTTAACTCCTGGCTCTTTATTCAGGGACTCGAGACCCTCTCGCTGCGCATGAAAGAGCATTCGCACAATGCGCTGATGCTGGCAGAGTTTTTAGAGAAGCACCCGAAGGTGGTCAAAGTCAACTACCCGGGTCTGCCGTCAAACAGCAACTATGCCAATGCCCAGCGCTATTTTGAAAACGGGCAGGCGAGCGGACTTCTCAGTTTCGAGGTGGCCGGTTTTGAGCAGGCCAAGGCGATCGTTGACGCGACGAAGCTCTTCTCACTGGTCGTCAACATCGGTGACTCCAAATCGATCATCACCCACCCGGCCTCGACCACGCACCAGCAGCTCTCAGAAGATGAGCTGGCGGCCTGCGGCGTTCCGTCAGGGCTGATCCGACTCAGTGCCGGGCTGGAAAATGTCGCAGATCTTATCGAAGATCTATCCCAGGCGTTAGAGGCGTAGTCATCGAAGCAGCAAAAAGCAGAAAACTCTTGCATCTAGAGACCCATTGCGAACATTTTACGAACCCGCTCTACCTGGAGAGCGGCCGTATTCTGGAACCGTACGATATCGTCTACGAGACCTACGGGAAGATGAATGAAGAGAAGTCGAACATTGTCGTTGTCTGTCATGCTTTGACGGGGTCGCACCACGCCGCAGGCTATTACGAAGGCGACCACAAACCCGGCTGGTGGGACGGTTTTATCGGACCGGGCAAGGCGATCGATACGGATGAGTATTTTGTCATCGCTACCAACGTCATCGGAAGCTGTTTCGGTTCGACCGGCCCGATGTCGATGATGTACCCGCACATGGAACCTTACCGCTACAAATTCCCGGTTGTGACGATCAAAGATATGGTCAAAGCACAGCGTATCCTTTTTGACCGTTTGGGCATCCATCATGTCCACGCCATCGTCGGCGGTTCGATGGGCGGCATGCAGGCACTGCAGTTTGCGGTGCACTTTCCGAAGTTTGCGACGAAGGTCATTTCGATGGCCGCCACCTATGCCACCCAGCCGTGGGCGATCGCTTTCAACAAGGTGGCGCAGGAGTCGATTCTCTCCGACAGCGCATTCAAAAACGGCTATTACGATCCTGCGGACCTGAAAGAGAACGGTCTGCGCGGGATGGCCGTGGGGCGCATGGCGGGGCATATCAGCTTTTTATCGCACCACTCGATGCAGGAGAAGTTCGGACGCGAATACAACCGTACCGACGGGCTTTATGAACTCTTCGGCAGGTTCCAGGTGGAGTCCTACCTGGAGTATAACGGGCACAACTTCACCAAGTGGTTCGATCCGCTTTCGTATCTTTACATCACCAAGGCGATCAATATCTACGATCTTTCGCGCGGTTTCGACTCGCTTGACGAAGCGCTCGCCCAGATAGAGTCGCAGACCTATCTGATCAGTTTCAGAGAGGATATGCTCTTTTTGAGTGATGAGATGAAGGTGGTTGCCGATAAGCTTGCACCGAACAAAGCGGTAAAAAGCGACTATCTCGAAGTCGACAGCAGCTACGGGCATGACGCCTTTTTGGTGGAACTTGATAAATTTGACGACTATGTCAGAAAGGCTTTACATGAGTGAAAAGAGTGCGGAAGATTTCGAGTTAAGACTCGAAAAAGCAAAAGCGGTCCTGGAGAAGCTGATGAACCCGGAGATCACGCTGAACGACAGCGTCAAAGCGTACGAAGAGGGGATGAAAGAGCTTCAAGAAGCACAAAAGATGCTCGAAAATGCCAAGCTGCAAATAGAACAGATCCGTACGAAACAGTAGCGGCGGCTGAGCTTGAGCATGAAAGTCGCTGTCCTTCAACTCCAGTCTGTCGGCATGAGCTCGACCAAACTCTACCACTTCGTGCGCATCGCCCATAAAAAAGGGGTGAAGCTCCTTCTGCTGGGCGAGTATATGCTCAACTCCTTTTTCAAGGAGCTGGAGACGACCCCCCTTTCGATGATAAAGGAGCAGAGCGAACACCATCTCGCCGTCCTCAGGGAGATGGCGCAGACCCACGATATGGTGATCGTCGCACCCCTCATTATCGTCAGGAAAAAAGAGCCCTACAAGGTGATCGCAAAGATCTCGCCGAACTCGACAAGCTACTATCATCAGCAGTTTCTCATCAACTACAGCCACTGGAACGAAGAGAAGTATTTTGCCAACCCGATAGAGGGGATCAAGGCCCCGCTGAGCTTTACCTTCGAGGGCATCAGGTTTATGCTCATGGGCGGATTCGAGCTGCACTTTGACGATCTCTGGTACTACGCCTCGCTCAAAAACATCGACTGCGTGCTGCTGCCGACCATCTCCACCTTCGAGTCGCACCAGCGCTGGAAAGAGATCATCAAGACGCGGGCCTTCACCCACAACTGCTACATCCTGCGGGCGAACCGCATCGGCGACTACAAAGAGAGTGACTACACCTGGCACTTCTACGGCGACTCGGTTCTGGCAAACCCCT
>CAZNQJ010000196.1:0-4122 GCA_964575205.1 uncultured Campylobacterales bacterium
AACTAACGAGTTCTACCGCACTTTTTTTCAGTGGACTATTGCTTTGCTCAGAACTTCCGCATGCCGTTAAACCTATCGTTATAGCGATAGAAGATAATGAAAGTACAGTTGATCTCCATCCAAATTTTAAATTCATCAATACACCTTTTTATATTCAAAGTTTTACTTTGATATCAAATCTTTCATTTTCATCCAATCAACCCGCATAACGAACTCGATAAACAGGACAAATATGAAAGAATTTTGACACACTTTTGAACCATTATACACTCTTCGAATTTAACTATTCTTAAATATTATAAAACTTTCTAAGATAATTTCACACAAATGTATTGTTAATATTATTCACCGGTAAAATGTCGTCATTTTCGATGATATTTTTCGCGACAACCGCTGCAGAGCTGAAGGCCCACTGAAAGTTGTAGCCGCCGAGCTCCCCGGTGACATCGAGCACTTCGCCGGCGAAATAGAGCCCCTCTGCAAGATTGCTCTCCAGACTCCATAGGTTGATGTCGTCTGTTTCAACCCCGCCTTTGCAGACCTCGGCCTGGGCAAAACCGTATGTGCCCGCCGGTGCGAAGCTGTAGTGCTGTAATGCATTGACCAGAATGTGTCTTTCATCTTCTTTATAGGCGTTGCAGGGTTTGTCTTTGACAGAGACTGTTTCCAGCAAGGCCTGGGTAAAACGTTTGGGCAGAGGGAGTGCGGTGGAGAGCATTTTTCGATTGTTGTGCATCAGCTTCGAGAGATCGCAACCGGGCAGGAAGTTGATGCTGATCTCGCCCCGGGTCCAGTAAAGTGAGGCGCTCAGTATCACCGGCCCGCTCAGGCCGCGATGTGTCAGCAGCATATCTTCGCGCAGGAGCTTGCCGCCAACCTCGACCTCTGCGGGGAAGCTGACGCCGCTGAGTGCTTTCATCCAGAACTCCCTGGCCTGCAGGGTCAATCCGGCCAGTGCCGGGGCGAACGGCTTGACCGTATGGCCGAAATGTCGAGCCAGTTCAAGGCCGATCTCACTGGCCCCAAGCGTGGCGTAACTTTTTGCCCCGGTGGCGATGACCGCCTTTTTAGCCCGGTATCGGCCGCGGTCGGTCGTGAGTTCAAAACAGTCGGACTTGCGAAGAGAGAGGATCTTCTCGTTGAACAGATAGTGCGACCGTCTGCCCGCTCTTTCGAGAATAGCGATGATCTCATCGGAACTTTTGGGGCAGAAGTAGTACTGCTCTTTTCTGATGACAGGAGAGAGGCCTCTTTGCTGCAGCCACAGGAGAAGCTCCCCTTGTGAAAACTGCGAGAAGACTGACTCGATCAGCTCTGCATTGCCGAGATAGTTCTCCGCAGTGACGTTGACGTTGGTGATGTTGCACTTGCCGCCGCCGGAGATCTTCAGTTTTTTGGCCGCTTTCTCATTGCCCTCGACGACAAGGACCTCCAGACCACTCAGCTCATTCAGCCGTGCGGCGCACATCATCCCGCTTGCACCCGCGCCGAGTATCATCACATCGTAGATCGTCTCTTGTTTTCTCACATCTGTCCTAGTCATGTTGTGACAGAATCATAACATAAGCCTTACTGTTACACCTCAGTTATGCTATAATTCGGGCAATATATAAGGGCACCTAAAGGGCGACCATGCGCAACAAACTACATATCATCTCACTTGGATGCAATAAAAATCTTGTCGATACCGAGGTGATGCTCGGCCGTCTCAAAGCCTATGATCTGACCGATGATGCAGCAGATGCCGATGTTATCATCGTCAATACCTGCGGATTCATCGACGCCGCAAAACAGGAGTCCGTCAACACCATGCTGAACCTCGATGCCGGACGCAAAGAGGGCTCTGTTCTGGTCATGGCCGGCTGTATGAGCGAACGCTACAAAGAGGAGCTCTCCGCGGAGCTGACCGAAGTCGATATCTTCACCGGTGTAGGTGATTACGCCAAGATCGACGAGCTTCTGGCCGAGAAGCAGAGCCGTTTCAGCGACAGTGTCTACCTCATCGACGGTGAAGAGCGTGTGGTGACAGGCTCAAGCTACCATGCCTACATCAAGATCTCCGAAGGGTGCAACCAGAGCTGTTCGTTCTGCGCGATTCCCTCTTTTAAAGGCAAACTGAACTCGCGCGATCTGGAGAGCATTGCCAGAGAGGTCGAAGGGCTGGTCGCAAAAGGCTATTATGACTTCAGCTTTATCTCCCAGGACTCCAGCTCTTTCCTGCGCGACAAGAATGTCAAAGACGGCCTGATCCACCTTATCAAACGCATCGAACTGATCGACGGTGTCAAGAGTGCGCGCATCCTCTACCTCTACCCGAGTACGACCAGTATGAAACTGCTTCAGAGTATTGCAGAGTCAAAGCTTTTCCACAACTACTTCGACATGCCGATCCAGCATATCAACGACGATATGCTCCGCATGATGAAACGCGGTTTCGGCAAAGAGAAGACACTGGAGCAGCTGAGATTCATGCGCTCCCTGCCTGACTCGTTTGTGCGTACGACCTTTATCGTCGGCCACCCGGGCGAGACCCAGGCGATGTTCGATGAGCTTTGCGACTTTGTCAGGGAGTTCGGTTTCGACCGCGCCAATGTCTTCGGCTACTCCGACGAAGAGGGGACTTCGGCCTTTGATGCAAAAGATAAGCTTCCGCAGGAGCTTATCGACGAACGCGCCGAGATCCTCGGCGCAATCGCCGCAGAGGCCGAACTGGTTTCGCTAAAGGCGGAGATCGGCAAGACGATAGAACTCGTGATCGACGGCGAGAGCGAAGAGCACGAGTTTCTTCTCTCGGCCCGAAAGCTGATCTGGGCACCGGATATTGACGGCGAGATCTATGTCAATGATAATGCGCTCGATGAAGAGCTAGAGTTCGGTCTTGTCTACAACGCAAAAGTGACAGAGATCGTCGGCACGACCTTGACGGCCACCGTCACCGGACATGCTGAGTAAAGAGACGCTTCCCCTGCTCCGCGGGGGAAAGAACCTTCTTGCTTTTTCAGGCGGGACAGACTCCACTGCCCTCTTCTTTCTGCTTCTTCAGGAAGAGATCCCTTTCGATATCGCAATTGTCAACTATCAGACCCGGGAACAGTCCCTTGCAGAAGTTGCCTATGCAAATGCTTTGGCCGATGAGTTCAAAAAAGAGTGCTTTGTCCTAGAGGCCAAGCTCCCGGAGCAGAACTTCGAAGCCAGGGCGCGTCAGCTGCGCTACGACTTTTTTGAAACGCTGATCAGCAAGCACGGCTACAGCAACCTCCTTACCGCACACCAGCTTGATGACCGCCTCGAATGGCTTTTGATGCAGCTGAGCAAGGGTTCGGGTCTTTACGAACTGCTGGGTACACCGAGCATCGAAACGCGCGATGAGTATACGCTGATACGTCCCCTTTTAGAGGTGCCGAAATCGGTGCTGAAAACCTTTTTGGACGAAAACTCCATGCTCTATTTCGACGATGAAAGCAACAGTGACGAGAAGTACAAGCGCAACTTCTTCCGCCACAACGTGGCAGCGCCCCTGTTGGAAAAGTACAGCAGCGGCATCAAAAAAAGCTTTCTTTACCTGAATGAAGACCTGCATGAACTCTTTGCGCAAAAACCTGACACGCAGAGGGTCAGGGAACTTCACTACCTGAAACGTCCGGCATCCAGGCGCAGTGCGATCATCATGATCGATCGACTCCTGAAAGAGCTGGGGTTTTTAATGCGTCAGGGGGACAAAGAGGCCTTGAAAAGTGAGGACGAGCATGTCGTCGGAAGACGCTTTGTCGTCAGTTTTCATCCCGATTACTGTTTTGTCGCGCCCTACGTCACGAGCGTTATGCCCAAGACATTTAAAGAGCAGTGCCGTCTTCTGGGTATACCGAAGAAACTGAGGCCATATCTTTTTGAAAACGAAGAGGCGTTTGAGGCGGTCTCCTCACTGCTGAGTACCAGATAAAGAGAAGTGGATTATCGGAGTACCGTCACTGTGGCGCTGATCTGCGCTCCAAAAATGTATGAAAAGGAGTAGATCCTGAATCACGTTCAGGATGACAGTGGGAGCTTTATGGCGCTTTCGTGTAGACATTCAGCGTAAAGTGGGTCGCGATCCCGTCCTCTTCACCTTTGAACTGCAACGCG
>CAZNQJ010000197.1:0-4112 GCA_964575205.1 uncultured Campylobacterales bacterium
CTTACTCCTACCCTTTGTCGAGCCGGGATGACCTCTTCTATTATGTAAAATATTTTTCCGGGTATGAAGAGAGCCTGATCGATTATG
Organism: uncultured Campylobacterales bacterium; assembly: GCA_964575205.1. Classification (GTDB taxonomy): domain Bacteria; phylum Campylobacterota; class Campylobacteria; order Campylobacterales; family Sulfurimonadaceae; genus Sulfonitrofixus. Next base: position 88 of record CAZNQJ010000197.1, read on the forward strand.
ACCAGTATGTCAATAAGATAGCCGTCGGTTTTGCATTTTCAAGATAGATGCTTGCGGTGTTTGGCTATAAGTAAAAGAGGTTTACGAGGTCATCATGTCGTAAGGGCGTTTGATCTCATGAACGACCTGATCGACGCTCATGTGGCGGCTTTTGCGCAGGAACTCTTTTCCGTCAAGATAGACCAGCAGCGCAGGGATGCTAAAGACACTGAAGTGTGCAGCGATCTCGGGTGTTTCAGAGATGTCAATGCTGATAACCTGCATCTGTGAGAAGTTCGTCTCAAACGCCTCCAGCAGCTTGGGTTTCAGGGCATGACAGACATTGCAGGTCGGCGCACTGAAGTAGAGTGCTACCGCGAGTTCGGCGTGGAGTCTTTGTTCTATGGCTTCGACAGTCGGCATAAAGGTCCTTGTTGCAATTGGTATATTGAAAGTTTCTGTACTATAATGAGCGAATTATAATCTTTTAGTGCAAAGAGTCTACCCAGATGTTGCGAATTTTACTCATATTGATCTCCCTATTATCTCTTTGTGACGCCGACGAACAGAGTCAGGCAGAACTTTTTTTTCAAAACGAAGAGTATGAAAAGGCATATGAACTCTATCTGGAGACCGCCAACAGTACCGAGAGCCCGGAAGCCGCCTACAAACTGGGATGGATGAATGAGAACGGCAAAGGGGTGCCGATGAATCCCAATGCGGCAATACACTGGTATAAAAAAGCAGCCAAATGGGATATCGAGAAGAGCAATCAAAAGCATGTGCTTGAAACGCTTTACCGTAATGTTGATCCGCTCAGTGATGATGTATCTGTGGATACATTTGTACAAGTCGTAAGCGGCTCTTTTGGGCTCAGGGCATATGAACCGAATTATTGGATCATATCATATACCGATGCAATGCCGAAAGGCGATCCGGCGCTCGAGACAACGACCTACATCCATACCGAGACGAAGTTCCAGATCTCTCTGCGCGCCGACATTGTGACCGACTGGTTCGGTTTTACGCAGATGTGGACCGGTGTTTATACACAGACCTCTTATTGGCAGCTCTTTGTAGAGTCTTCACCGTTTAGAGATACCAATTACAAGCCTGAACTGTTTGTCACCTTCCCTTTTTATCACGCTTTGGATGCGATCCATATGAAGGCGATCAGTGTCGGTTTGAAACACGCTTCAAACGGTCAGCCTGACACCAACACGACCGAACGTATCCGAGAAGACGGCCCTTTCGTCGGATCGCAGTCGCGCTCATGGAACCGTCTCTTTACAGAGGGGACTTTTCAATGGGGGAACCTTGTTGCCAGATTGGCCTTGTGGTACCGGCTTCCGGAAAAGTATGCGACTAACGATAATCCTGATATTGTCGACTATTATGGACAGAGCTCATTAGAGCTCGAGTATATTAAAAGAAAACTGTTGGCACGGTTGACCTTGCGCCAGAATTTTAAAACGCGTATGGGTTCTGCCGAACTTGAGATGAGTTATCCTGTGCCTGTCAGCGACAACGTGTTTTTCTTTATGCAGGCTTTTACCGGGTACGGACAGAGCCTGATCGATTATGATCATTATGTCAATCAGGTCGGTTTCGGTCTGAGTATCTCGCGATAAAAGAGGGGATATGAAACTTCTGTTGAGTCGAAAGTACGATAACTATATCCTCTTTTCTCTATAAATGGGGTTCTTTTCCTGCTCCCTTTTATCAGTACGATGCCGGGACAATATACTTTTGTGATGCTGTACCTGGTGTTCAGTGCCCGCCAAACGCGTACTCTTTATCTGATCGATATCCTCTTTGTCCTGCCGACATTGATCGCAGCCTGGGTCGACACTCTTTATCAAAATGAGCACACTTTTTTCGTCTCCTATCTGACGATGCTGCTCTTTCTGCTCTATCTGTAGTATCTGATCGTCATGAAGATGGCTCATACCAGCAGGGTCACTACGAATACCATCTTTGGTGCGATCAACATCTATCTGCTCGCGGGGCTTATCTAGGCGTATGCTTATGTACTGTTCTATCATTTCGACAGCACCGCTTTTCATCTGCCGATCCCGAAGAGCGTATCCAAAGAGATCGAACTCTTTGCCTATTACAGTTACAGTACGTTGACGACGCTTGGTTACGGTGACATCGTGCCGGAAAGTGCACAGGCAAGAATGCTTTCTGTGCTTGAAGCGGTATTTGGGCAACTTTACCTGGCGAATGTCGTCGCAAAACTGGTCACGATCTCATGGCGGCGTGAAGAACGGGGATAAAAAGGCTAAGCCGCTAATCCAGGATACTATAGATTATTTCGCGTCTGTTTTTGACTTCAATGATCTCTTCGACCTTAAGCGTTTCGATCTCAAGTTTCATAAAATCGTCAAGCGAATCAATCTGATGGCGGGCCAGTTCCCGCAAGACGATACCTCTATACGCTTTTGCCCAGTGGCTTACCGTTTTGCCCTCTTTTAAAAACTTGAGTGTTGTGTAGTTCTGCTTGCTTTTGTAGAACTTGTCATAATAACCGGCGCGAAGATCAAGCAGCTCATGATTCATCAGCTGGAGATCAAGCTGGTAGGAGAAACGCTCCTTGTAAAACTTGTCGGGGGCGATCGCGCCGATGCTGTTGCCCTGTTTGACCTTGTAGTTTGAAATCATATCGCCGCCGAGGATAGGTCCGTAAAGGTTAGAGAAGATGATAACCTGTTTTTTGAGGTAGGACTGCGCAGCGGCATCCAGGGTATTGTAATTCAAATAACCGAAGGCGACACCGCTGTAGCGTTCGATGGCGCTCATCAGCGGTGCGTCAAAAAGATCTTCGATGTAGGGCGCGATCTCACTCTCTTTTTTGATGCCGAAAAGAGCGCTTACCGCTTCAGCGTCGCCGGAGTTCACAAGGGTATTGTAGGCAGACAATATCGCTGAGCGCGCTTCATAACCGAATAGAATATCTGTTGCGTCCATTGCAGTGCCGCCGGGGAGTTTGCCTTCAGACGGGGAAAATAGTGTGTATAACATAGGAGCCCATTTTTTAATGAGATTGTACTCAAAAAGAGGATAATAGAAAAAATTTAGAAGTTCTTGTTAAAACCCTTGACATTGAATATAAAAGTGCCTATAATTGCAGCTCGATTTCAGATGCCGACATAGCTCAGTTGGCTAGAGCAGCTGATTTGTAATCAGCAGGCCCGGGGTTCGAATCCTCGTGTCGGCACCATTTGAACCCGGATCTTTTTAACACAACAGACGGTGAGATAGTCAAGTGGCCAACGACGGCAGACTGTAAATCTGCTCCCTATGGGTTCCCAGGTTCGACTCCTGGTCTCACCACCACTAGATTAGGATGCGGGCGTAGCTCAGTTGGCTAGAGCGTCAGCCTTCCAAGCTGAGGGTCGAGGGTTCGAGTCCCTTCACCCGCTCCATACTTTTTAAATCAATCAAACAACCAACACTAAAATCAGTTAAGATCATTTTGCTTGCGTGGCTCAGGGGTAGAGCACTTCCTTGGTAAGGAAGAGGTCACGGGTTCAAATCCCGTCATCAGCTCCAGTTGATTATAAATTTTTTATTTTTATTTTTATATAAGCAATAATTGAATTTTTTTTGGATATAATTCCATTTCTATTCATAAATACAGTCGGAGGACAATATGGCAAAAGAAAAGTTTGAGCGTAATAAACCGCACGTAAACATAGGTACGATTGGTCACGTCGATCATGGTAAAACTACTTTAACTGCAGCTATCACAGCAGTACTTGCAGTAACAAATGGTGCAAAATTGATGGACTATGATCAAATCGATAATGCACCAGAAGAACGTGAGCGTGGTATTACTATCGCTACTTCACACGTTGAGTATGAAACAGATAAACGTCACTATGCGCACGTTGACTGTCCAGGTCACGCTGACTACGTTAAAAATATGATTACTGGTGCTGCTCAAATGGACGGTGCTATTCTTGTTGTTTCAGCAGCAGACGGCCCGATGCCACAAACTCGTGAGCACATCCTTCTTTCAAAACAAGTTGGTGTACCGTACA
>CAZNQJ010000198.1:0-4086 GCA_964575205.1 uncultured Campylobacterales bacterium
AACTCGGTGTTGACGGCCTCAAAGACATTATGATAGGCCGTCACGGTCTGCGTTACGATAACCGCATCGAAGTCACAGATATCGATTATACGGACAGCAGCAGATTGCTTCAAAACAATCTGCAGGCTGATTTCGGCGTCTACAACAACAAAGACCTTATCACCCTTGAAGGCAATGTCCGTTACTATCGCGAAGATGGTCTGAAATTCAATACAAACAGGGCGATCATCGATCAGAACAGAGAGACCATCACTACCGTCGGCCCTTTCACCCTGGAAAAACTCTCCGAGAAAGCGGTCGGGATGGATCTCTTTTATGACAACAAAAACGGCCGTTCCAGTGCCCAAGATGTAACCGGTCTGTTTGATTTAACAAAATAGGGAGATAGTTTGAGACTTTATTATTTTTTATTATTTTTTCTGATCGCTTCTGCAGAGGCGGAACAACTTAAGATCGTCGCCAAAAACTTTAACAGCGATGATAAAAAGGGGCTGACCGTCTTTAGCGGGGATGTCCGGATCACCAAAGGCGCGGATGAGCTGAATGCCTCGGTTGTCACCGTCTATACTGATGCCAAACGCGAGCCCGTAAGATACGAAGCAGAGGGGAAGGTCTCGTTTTTCATCAAAACCGAAAACAGCTCCACTTACAGGGGAAAATCGGAACGGGCTGTTTTTATTCCCGCAAAGAAAGAGTACCATTTTTATAAGGACGTCCATATCGAACAGATCGATCAGAAAAAAGAGATCACCGGCGAAGAGGTTGTTGTCAATAGTATTGAAGGTACAGCACGGGCCAAAGGCGGCGATACAACACCGGTGATGATGACCTTTGACATCCAGGAAATGGGAGAGAAGAAGTGATAGAGATCATCAATGCCTCATTTCTGACATCGGCACCCAATGTCGACGATGCCCCGCAGAATGAGTATCACAACGAAGTGGTCTTTATGGCCCGCTCGAATGTCGGCAAAAGTTCGCTTCTTAACGCATTGACAAACCGCAAGAGTCTTGCAAAGGTTTCGTCCACGCCGGGGAAAACCCGCCTGATCAACTTTTTTGATGCCACTATTCTCGACAGAGAGAGTGATGAACGGGTCTCGGCGGTACTCGTTGACCTGCCGGGTTTCGGTTATGCCAAGGTATCCAAGTCGATCAAGTCCGACTGGGAAAAAAACCTGACGAACTTTATCGCGGAGCGAAAACAGATCAAGCTCTTTTTGCATCTTGTAGACTGCCGTCATCCCTATCTTGAGATCGACAACTCCGTTGCCGAATACCTGGAGCAGATCTGCCGTGAAGACCAGAAGATCGTCCGTGTCTTTACAAAGATCGACAAACTCAATCAAAAAGAGCAGGGGAAGCTCCTGCGTGAATTTCCCGGTGCTCTGATGATCTCCAGTTCAAAAAAACGCGGCATCTCCAAACTCGTCTCTATTATCTACCATACGCTTAAAGAGGATATCGCCGATGCCGACCTTTCGTAAAGCCACGCTTCTTGATATTCCTGCTATGCAGCTCCTGGTTGCGCCTGAGGTCGAGAGCGGTGTCATCCTCAAGCGCAACAACGACGAGGTGGCAACCAATATCCGTTCCTATCAGCTTGCCTTTGATGAGGGGAAACTGGTCGGTTTTTGCGCCCTGCATATCCATACGACGACACTGGCGGAGATACGTTCGCTCATCGTTGCCGAATCGGTACGGGGCAGAGGCATCGCCAAGGCGCTCGTACGCCGCGCTCTGGAAGAGGCAAAGGGGCTTGGACTTAAAGAGGTTCTTGTTCTGACCTATCAGCAAGCCTTGTTTGAACATCTTGATTTTACCGAGATCCCAAAAGAGTCTCTGCCAGAGCACAAGATCTGGGCAGACTGTATTAACTGTAAACACTTTCCGGTATGCAACGAAGTATCACTTATCCATTCTTTATAAAAGCATTGATGCTTTTCGTGCTCTATCTCTTCTATGAGAGCCTGAGCACTATCTACCTCTTTTTGCCGCCCTTGTTCGGTCTGCTCTTTTTCTATTTCATACGCGCCATGGACAAGCAGGATATCTCGATGCTGCTCCTTGTTGCGGCGATGCTGCTTCTTTATGAAGCCGACAGGGGGTTTCTCATCTTCAGCTCCCTGGTCTATTTCGCTTTTGTCTATAAATTTATACTGCCTAAGTTACGGCAGATGATCGAATGCAGGCCGTGTCTGGTCTTCCTCTACGTTATCTTTGCCTATATCGGATTCTGGCTCTTTACGCTGATGCTGCATCAGGTCTTGTGGATGGAGGTGCCTGAGCTGGACTGGCATGTGCTTTGGTATATCATCATTGAATTTATTGTGGCGGCTCTGTTATGAGAATACGTCTGCTTATCTCTTTATTCTTTCTGACCTGGCTCTTTCTGATCATTCGTGTCTTTTATCTATCCGTCCAGTCCAACAACTACTATAAGACACTCTCATCGCACAATACCATCAAAGTCGAACAGATCGCCCCGGTCCGCGGTGAAATACATGATAGGAACAATCTGCCGATCGCCATTAACAGGCTCGGTTTTTCGATTAAACTGCAGCCACACCTCAAAAGCAGAGGAGAGCCGAACGAACTCGATCAGACGATCAGCCAGCTGCTGGACTACCTGCCTGAGCTTAATGCGACCAAGATACGTAAACACTATCTGGAAGATGACTCCTACTACAACCACAATGAGATCGGTGTCGTTGATTTTATCTCGTATGAGAAGATCATGCCGATCTACTCACTGCTCAATCTCAATGATAATATTCTGGTCACTCCCGCACCAAAACGTTTCTACCCTTATAATGATCTTGGCGCCCATGTCATCGGTTATGTAGCCAAAGCCAATACGCAGGATGTCGAACGTGACGAGCTTGCAAAACTGACCGGTTCAACGGGCAAGAACGGCGTTGAAAAATACTATAACAGCTATTTGGAAGGCGTTGCAGGCGAACGTACTGTAAAGGTGAGCGCGCAAAACGAGGTCATCGAGGTGCTCTCCAATGTCAAAGCCGTAGAGAGCCGAAACCTGACCCTCACTCTCGATATGCGGCTGCAGAAATTTATCAGTGAGCACTTCGATGCAAAAGCAGGTGCCGTCATCGTAATGGGTGTCGATGGTCAGATCCTGGCTGCAGGAAGTTTCCCGGAGTATGATCTCAACACCTTTGTATCGGGCATCTCTACAGAAAACTGGAAAGAGATGATCGACAATATCGATACCCCTTTTACCAATAAACTTGTCAACGGTCTTTACCCTCCGGGTTCAACCATCAAAACCGGCTTGGGTCTGATCTACCTGAGCTCAGGGATCAGCCAGTGGTGGACCAATGAGTGTACGGGCAGTATGAAGCTGGGCAAGCGTAACTTCCGCTGCTGGAAACATGAGGGTCACGGAACGACAGATATCCGAAAAGCGATTACCGAGAGCTGCGATGACTACTTCTACAAAGGGAGCCTCAAAGTGGGTATCGAACAGATGAGTTTCGGACTGCAGCAGTTCGGCCTGGGCAGCAAAACCGGTGTTGATCTGCCAAATGAGTTTATCGGTACCGTGCCCAACCGCGAATGGAAGCGCCGGCGATTCAATCAGCCGTGGTACATCGGTGAGACACTCAACACCTCGATCGGGCAGGGCGATTTCCTGGTCACACCGCTTCAACTTGCACAGTTTACGGCGCTTATGGCGACCGGCCGCCTCGTCACCCCGCACTTGGCAAAAAAGATCGGCGAGGAGACGTATGAACCGCAATTCAAAGATGTATTGACGCCCGAACAGCATGAGAAACTGCCGATCATCCAACAGGCAATGGCTCAAGTCTGCCAGTCCCAAAAGGGTACGGCCACACACTTCATCCATGCCAAGATCCCCGTCTCCGGCAAGACAGGAACGGCACAGGTCATCGGTATTTCGCAGGAAGTCAAGCAGCGCATCAATGAAAGGGATATGCAGTATTACAGCCGTTCCCACGCATGGTTGACCACCTATGCACCCTCTGATAAACCGCAGTACATCGTGACTGTACTTGTCGAACACGGCGGACACGGCGGGGCCGCTGCCGGCGCTATGGTCTCTGAC
>CAZNQJ010000199.1:0-4082 GCA_964575205.1 uncultured Campylobacterales bacterium
GTACAAAAAGTACACCCGGCTCTGTCTGGGTGATAAGGTTGGGAATGACCCTCGAGTCGGCGCACCCTATAAAGAGCGCACTCGGGTTCTGGCCGTGTTCAACCAGCTCCATCAACTCCTTTTCATGTTTTCTGAAATAACTTTTTTTGAACATCTCGTTGCCCTCGAGCAGACTGCTTTTTTTTATCATCTTGTATCTACCTTTTTAAATATTGTTTTATATAGTGATCTCCGACAATCCTCTGCAAAGCGCTGCAAAACAGGCGGCGTGACGATGCCTTGGCAAGCAGATGCTTTTACAGATATAGTGTACGGAACGTTAAAAAATTATGCGGTTAGATCGGAGTTGCGGGGGTTTGTTGGGTGCGAGGGCTTCTTCGTACGAATAGTCAAAAGAGACCCGCTGGAAAGAGGATGGTAGGTCATGGTTGAGAAATTGGGGTCTGACAACAAAATACTTGGACTCATCCGAAGGATTTGGCTCTTCTGCGTCGCAAGACTCTGAAGCGTCCACACCTGTTTCGACATATTGTACGACAGGCAGTTCGTCCTTAGCCAGCACGGTGCTGCCGAGTGCAGAAAAGCTCATGACAAAAGCAAGCATCAGTATCATCAAATATTTCATGGCGAAATCTTAGCCCGCATAAGTAAACAGCCGGTATCTTTACCGCCGCCGTCACCGTAAGCAGCGATGGTAAAAAGGGGAAATCACAATAGAGCCTTTTTAGTGTTACAATATAGCATCTATCACATCAACGGGTTGTCATGGGCATGGAATCACTCCTTTTCTCCGCACTGTTTTTACTGTTCATCGTCTCCTTCACTGTCGGACTCTCCAAAAAACTGGGACTGGGCTCCATCCTGGGGCTCCTGGTGGCCGGGGTGATCGTAGGGCCCTACACCCCGGGACCTTACCTGACCAATGAAGTGGCAGCCCTTCGTCACTTCGCCGAGATCGGTGTGGTACTGCTGCTTTTTTTGATCGGATTGGAGATGAAGCCCAAAAAGCTCTGGACCATGCGAAAGGACGTGTTTGGGTTCGGAAGCCTTCAGATCTTCCTCTCGGGAGCGCTCATCGGGACGTATCTCTCTTTTGTGATGCCGCTCACCCCCGGCGTCGCATTCCTGCTCGGTCTGACGTTGGCGCTCTCTTCCACGGCGTTTGTGGTCCAGATACTCCAGGAGCGAGGCGAGATCGCCAGCCACTACGGCAGCAGCGCCTTCGCGGTGCTGTTGATGCAGGACCTGGCCGTCGTTCCGCTGCTGGCCGTTGTTCCGCTGCTTTCGGGAAGCGGGATGGCACTGGAGAGTGATACTCTCTGGAAACAGCTGCTCTTTGTCCTGGCTATGATCGGTTCTGTCATCATCATCGGAAAATATGTTGTACCGTTTCTGCTCGAACGCTTCGTCCGGGACCGCAACAGGGACGCCTTCGTCTTCACCGTGATGTTTTCGGTGGTATTTGCCGCCTGGTCGATGGAGTATTCCGGGCTCTCTATGGCATTGGGGGCATTTTTGATGGGGATGACCCTCTCAGACTCCAAATACAGCCTCCAGATCGCGGCCCACATCGAACCCTACAAGGGAACCTTGATGAGCCTTTTCTTTGTCGCAGTAGGGATGTCACTTGATATCGCCATCGTAGCGGACCACCCCGTTGTCATCCTGCAACACGTTTTTTTGATCATGCTGTTCAAGATAGTAGTGCTCTTCTTTCTCGCCCTTGCCTTCGGCCACAACAGAAGCAACGCCTTTCGGATCTCTTTTCTGCTCGCACAGAGCGGGGAGTTCGGCTTTGTTCTTTTCAGTGCCGCCCTGGCACTGGGAGTGATCGATACGCAAGTCTTTGCGGTAGGAATAGCCGTCATTTCCATTACGATGCTTTTGACCCCCTTTTATGTCAAGATGGGCGAGCTCTTCGCTTCCAGAATTCAGGGAAAAAGCAATCCCATCGGAGGCGAACTGCCTGAAGATGAGAAGTTTGAAGGGGTGATCATCGCCGGCTACGGCCGCGTCGGTCAGACTGTGGGAAACATCCTTGAAGGGAGCCATATACCCTACATCGCCTACGACAGCGACTACGATACGGTCGTGAAAAAACGCCGTGAAGGCAAACCGGTCTATTACGGGGATATGAGCGACGCCGATTTTATCGGAGCGATCAAGCTGGCTAAAGCGAAGCTGGTGGTGGTCACAATTGATTCACCCTTGCACGCCATCCGTGTCGTATCGCATATCAAGAATACCTATCCGGGTGTCAAAGTCTTTGCCCGCGCCAAAGATATGCAGACAAAGAAGCTCTTGATCAAGCACGGTGCAAACTGGGCGATGCCCGAAGCGATGGAGGGAAGCCTGCGGATGGGTGCAGAGACGCTGTTGGCCGTGGATGTGCCTGCAGAGAAGGTTGCAGATCTTCTGGCGGCACTCCGCAAAGATGACTACAGTATCCTTGAATCACAGAGTGAATGACCGGCTGTCAAACACCTTTAAGAGCGATTTGAAGGGACTCTCTTCTTAAGAAAATACGCTTTGCTCAGCATAAAGACGACCGGGCTGAGCAGTACCAGCGCTATGAGGTTCGGCACCGCCATCAGCGCGTTGAGTGTGTCGGCCATCAGCCAGATGAACTTGAGGTCCATCACCGAGCCTATCGGGATGACGAGGACCCAGAGCAGACGAAACGGAATGATCGCCCTGTGGCCGAAAAGGAAATAGACGCTCTTCTCGCCGTAAAAACTCCACCCGACCAGGGTCGTAAATGCGAAGACAATAAGCCCGAGCGTCACCACGTACTCGCCGATATACGGCAGTGCGGTCGAGAACGCCAGCATGGAGAGCGCCGCCCCGCTCTCGCCCGAGGTGTAGGCGCCGGAGATCACGATCGTCAGCCCCGTAATGGAACAGATGACGATGGTGTCGATAAAGGTCCCCATCATCGCGACAAGTCCCTGACGCACCGGCGAATCGGTCTTCGCTGCAGCGTGGGCGATCGGCGCCGAACCGAGCCCCGCCTCATTGGAGAAGACACCGCGCGCCACGCCGAACTGAAGGGCTGCCCAGACGGTCGCACCCGCGAAACCGCCCACTGCCGCCGTCGGGGTAAAGGCCGACTTGACAATGAGCACAAGGGCTTCGGGGATCGCAGTGATATTGATCGCCAGGATCAGCAGACCGCCGGCAAGATAGGCGATCGCCATAAAGGGGACGATGGCGCCGGCGACATGGGCGATACGCTTGATCCCCCCGATCAGGACAAGCCCGACCAGAACCGCCAGAACAATGCCCGTATAGAGCTCCGGTACGCCGAAAGAGGACTCCATCACATCCGAGACCGAGTTGGCCTGAATGGTGTTGCCGATGCCAAAACCGGCGATCGAGGCGAACAGTGCGAAGAGAACGCCCAGCCATCTCCACTTCTCGCCGAGGCCGTTCTTGATGTAAAACATCGGACCGCCGACGTGGTTGCCGTCTTCGTCTTTTTCACGGTAGTTGACCGCCAGGACGGCTTCGGCATATTTGGTCGCCATCCCTAAAAATGCGGCCATCCACATCCAGAACATCGCCCCCGGACCGCCCAGAAAGATAGCTGTTGCCACACCGGCGATATTGCCGGTACCGATGGTAGCCGAAAGCGAGGTCATCAAGGCGTTAAAGGGCGATATCTCCCCCTCTTCCCTATCCTCTTTACGCCCCTTCCAGATCAGTCTGAAACCTTCCGGGATCAAACGTACCGGCAGAAAACGAAGTCCCAGCGTGAGATAGAACCCGGTCCCCAGGATGAGCACCAGCATCACCGGTCCCCAGACAAAACCGTTGGCCGCTGCGATCATTGCATTTAACGTTTCCATTTCCATCCTATGTAAAAAAGCCCTATTATACCTATTTTGGCCGATAATAAAACAAGCAGACGGCTTCTGTTTGGAATTTTATGGCATCCATCTATTAGCGACAGAATGGATATCTTCAGCATGCCGGCTGATACGCACAGTGGCAACAAAAGCGCCTCTCTTCTTTCCCTCAAGATTTCTTCTCTGGCGCGACAGAGAAGAAAGGTTGAATCTGCGACAGAAACTGACTTTTGC
>CAZNQJ010000200.1:0-4061 GCA_964575205.1 uncultured Campylobacterales bacterium
AAAAAGTGACAACACTACTATTTAAATCTAATTCAAACAAATCGTGAACTTGCAAAAGGCAGTCAGTGTTGCTGATTCAACCTTTCTACGATGTGGCATTTTCAGAGAAACATTTTGCTACGCAAAAGCGGTACCCTTGTTTTGTGCCACCCTGCATTACACTTTAGTGTTTTATTCTCTGTCGCGCCAGCGAAGAAATCTTGAGGGAAAGAAGAGAGGCGCTCTGTTTTTTCTGTGCGTATCAGTTTGCTGGCTAAAGATGTTACTGTATTTTTTTAAAGTCATTGCGTCAGTTGCAGCTGTTTGCGTTTTTTGCGTCAAGAGATTAATGCCGGCAGTAGTGACAAACTACTGTCAAAAATATTCAAAAAAGCACAAGACCCTCGATTTCAGTAAATTTACTTAAAACCGTGCCGTAATGCCCTATTAAAATCTCTTCCTATCAAAAAACTGCTACTATTTGATGAAGAATTCAAAAGAAGAGTATATGCCGCAAACAGACCGTCAGGAAGAGAAGTACAGAGTATTGCAATCCCAGTTCGGCCACAAGGCCTTTCGGGCCCTTCAGGAAGAGGCCGTGGACACCATACTGGCGGGAAAAGACCTGCTGATGATCCTGCCTACGGGCGGGGGAAAGTCGCTCTCGTATCAGCTTCCTGCCCTGTTGATGGAGGGCACTACCGTTGTCATCTCCCCGCTGCTTGCCCTGATGCACGACCAGGTCCAGAGCCTCAAAGCGCAGGGGATGAAGGCGGAGATGCTCTCGTCGATGCAGGGTTCCGAGGAGAGCGGCGACATCATCCGCCGGCTCTATGCGGGCGAGATCGACTTTCTCTACCTTTCGCCCGAACGGCTCAACACCGACGGCATGCGCAATATTCTTTCACAGATCAAACTGAACTATTTCGTTATCGATGAGGCCCACTGTATCAGCGAGTGGGGGCACGAGTTCCGTGCGGACTACCGGGCGCTTTCGCAGCTTCGCGACTACTTCCCGAACGTGAGCGTTGCCGCCTTTACCGCGACCGCGACCGAGCATGTCCGCGAGGACATCGTCCGCCTGCTTCGTCTGCATGATGCGACCCTTCTGCAGGGTAAGATCTTCAGGGAGAACCTGCAGATCACGGCGCGCCACCGCATCAAAGACGGCTATGACCAGCTCACCGATTTTCTGGACGACCATAAGGGCGAGAGCGGCATCATCTACGCCTTCTCGCGCAAGAACGTCGAGGCGATCGCCCACCATCTCCAGAAAAAGGGGTATGCGGCGGCGGCCTATCATGCCGGGATGCCGAGTGAAGAGCGCAACAGCGTCTTTCACGACTTCGTCCATGACGAGGTGAAGATCATCGTGGCCACCATCGCCTTCGGGATGGGGATCGACAAGAGCAATATCCGCTTTGTCGTCCATATGTCGCTGCCCAAAACGCTGGAGAACTACTATCAGGAGATCGGGCGGGCAGGGCGTGACGGCGACCATGCCGATGTGGTCCTGCTTTTCAGCGCCGCCGACAGTATTCAGCAGAAGCGCTTTGTGGAGATGAATGACGGGGATGAGCAGTACAAGATGCACATGCTCGAAAAACTGGCAGTGATACAGCGTTTTGCGGGCAGCGAGAGCTGCCGCCACCAGCAGCTTGCCGCCTACTTCAACGATGAGCAGGAGGCCTGCGGCGACAAGTGCGACAACTGCCTTGAACCCGACCACGACAAGCGCGACATCACGACGGAGGCACAGATGCTCCTCTCTACCGTCTACCGTACGGGTCAGTCGTTCGGCAAAAACTACCTGATAGATGTGCTCCGGGGCTCGCGCGAGCAGAAGATCCTCGCAAACGGCCATGATACGCTCTCCGTTTACGGGGTGGGCGAGAAGCTCGGCAAAAAGCAGTGGTTTGTCATTATTGACCGTCTGCTGGAGGTCGAGGCGCTGGCTGTCAATGAACATCAGGGGCTGATGTTGAGCGAAAAGGGGCTGCAGATACTCAAAGGGAAGCAGACGGTACTGATCCGCAGCGACCGTCTCAACGTCAAAGAGAAGCTCGTCAGGAAAGCGGCACCCGAGATGTTCGACTATGATGCCGGGCTTTTTGACGCGCTGCGTGACTTGCGTCAGGAGATCGCGAAAGAGCAGGGCGTTCCCGCTTATATTGTTTTCGGCGACAAGACGCTCAAAGAGATGGCCTCGCTAAGACCGCAGAGCAAAGAGGCGATGCTGCAGGTCGGCGGCATAGGCGAGGTGAAGTTCGAGCGCTACGGCGAAGCCTTCCTGACACTGCTGCAGGGGTTTTAGGGCTTCGTCCTGTTTTAAAGAGCGGTGCGTGTTATTGGCTATTGCCGCATTTTCCGGCACCGCACTTCATCGTTTTGTTCTCCGCCATTGCTTTACCGCACTTTCCGGCGCCGCATTTCATCTTGCCTTGCGCATCTTTGGGACAGTCGCACGGTTTGCTCGGGTCTTTTTTGGCAGCGCAGTTCGGGTTCGGGCAGTCGTTGCAGTCACACCCTTTGACCTTCATATCTTTGGACATAGACGCGCCGCATTTTCCAGCGCCGCATTTCATCTCGTCGGCATTGATAGAGAGGCCGATAAAGCCCAGTGCAAGCAGGGCTGCAAACAGTAGTGTACGTGTTCTTTTGAACATGGTGTTTCCTTGATGTAATTTTGCGGAGATTATACTGTTTTTTTACGCTCTGTCAAACAGTATTAAAGGCTGTATGGCTTGTCGATATACATGGCTTTGAGCAGTTCGAGCATCTTGCCGACCGCATCGACCGAGACCGTCTCCGAGGTGGTGTGATAGCCGGTTGTCGGAATCTGCAGGGTCGTCCCCTGGATCATCCCTTCGCTGGCGACGATGACCCTGCCCATCTCGGTGCTTCCCAGCGAGCTCTTTTTCATACCGGAATCCGAGAGCTTCTGATTCGCCTCTTCCAGGTAGGTGTCTTTGAAACTGTAGCTGATATCCAGTTCAGCGCACAGCTGCTCGATCTCTCTGGTCAGCGGGGAGTCAAAAACGGCATTGGCATCGCGGTGGCGCAGGACGATATGCTGACGCTCGGCATGCTCTCTGCTGGGATAGGGGCTGGTGTCAAGCACCAGCAGCCTGTCGGTATTGGTATTGAAACGCTGGAACCACTCCAGCAGAAAACGCCAGCTCCGCCCCGCCTCTTCCTGGGCGGTGAAAAAGGCCGTTCCCTGGTAGCCGCGGCGGTAGAGATAGACGATGACGGCGGCGCTGAAGACGTTGTCCAGCTGGGCGGAGAGGAGACCGTTTTTATGGGTCAGGGTGTCGACAAAGGCCACCGGTGTTCCAGGCAGCAGATGCTCAAGCCCTTTGACCTCGAAAACAAGGTTTTTGCGGCGTTCGCAGATGTAGGCGTTGTCGATGGTGCCCATCCCCAGATAGCTTCCGGACCAGGGCTCGTAGGCCAGCACGGACTGCTGCTTGAAGCGTTCGGCGATGACCATGTAGGTCTGTTCGGAGACGGAGTCCCCGGTAAGGTCGGCACGGTTCTGCGTCATAAAGGCGGCGTACTGAAACTCGTTCGGCCCGGTACAGATCAGTCCGTGGCGGTCGATATGTGCCGAGAGCATACCGCGGTTGGGCTCGTCGCCTTCTGCCACGAGCAGCCCGTCGTAGAGGGTCGTTTTAACGCCTATCTCGTCGAGTTCGCGTTTCAGTGATAGAAAAAAGGGGTGTTCTGCGCCGACCACGGAAGGCTTGCGGATCAGGTGTTTAAGCGTGTCGAGGAACCCCTGAAAGTGTTTGAGTGTATTACTCATCTCTTGCCTCTCTTTCGATACGCTGTTTCTCCATCAGGGCCAGTTCGGCCTCGGCAGTAAAGACAGTCTTCGGATCCGGCGTGAATTCGAGTGTCCGGTGGCGCCCGTCGTAATCGACCTGGCTCAAAATCAGCTTCATCGTCTCCATGCGGGCCTTGTGCTTGTCGCTGGAACGGATGATGTGCCAAGGCGCCTTGTCGGTATTGGTCTGTTTGAGCATGTTGTATTTTGCCTGGGTGAACTGATCCCACATGCTCTGTGCCTGCAGGTCGAT